>JARROD010000016.1:0-21203 GCA_037384225.1 Exilibacterium sp. | reverse complement strand
ACCGACATAAACCATCATTACACAGGTTAGCAACACTATAACCAAGCCGGATATAACAACACTGTCTAAATACATGGTCTTTATCCACTTTGTTTTAATTGACAAGTGTCAGTATAAAGACCCCCTCTTAGCAAACCATGACCTTGATCAATTGCGCGGAAGAAAACCGCACATACAAACCATCAGGATTCTGCCGGCAACCGATTCAACAACATCTTCGCCGCCGCCTGGCACATTCCCTCCATTGCTTCCCGATCGACGTAAATTCCATCGATAAGCAGCCGGCTGATTCCGTGCAGCATACTCCAACTCACCTGGGCAAACCGTGTGGGTTCAAACTCCGCCGGGATAATCCCCTGTGCCTGCCAGTGCGCTATCGCGCGGGTGTAATTACGAAACGATGTGTAAGCCTCCACTTTCAGCGCTTCAGTGGGATGCCCCGACTTCCAGATATCGCGCCCGAACATCAAGTCGTAATATTCCGGGTTTTCCACTGCAAACATCACATAGTCACGGATATGGCGGCTGAATAGTTCCACTTCGCTCAGCGCTTGTTTGCGATCTGTGAACTGGGACTTTTGACGCTCAAAGCCTTCCAGTGCCAACGCGCACAGCAAATCCTGTTTATCGGCAAAATGGTGGTACAGCGCCGAGCGGGAAACACCCACCCTGGCGGCCAGTTTGCGCATAGTCACCGCCTCGATCCCCTCGGCGCGAATCATCGTCTTGGCGGCGTCCAGCAGGCTGCGACGTAGATCGCCGTGGTGGTAGGTTGTTTTTACCGCGATGGATTTATCATTCTCAGTCATAGGCGGACAATCTATCACTCAATCTTGACGCCGTCAAAATTAAGCGATATGGTGCCCAATCTTGACAGCGTCCAGTTAAAAAATCGGAATAATAAAATAACTTGCAGCCGCCACAATGTCAGGCGGACGTTCGGCGGATCGAAGGCACAAATACCCCGGGTTATTGAGAAGTTACGGATCGAAGACACAACACCCCGGGTTATTGAAAAGTTACCTACCAATTACCCCAATTTATTAAAAAGTGATAACTTTCCCTGATAGTGGATTAAAGAGAGAACTATTGATGACAACCTCTGCAAACAGCCGTTACCCTCACCTGCTGGAGCCCCTCGACCTGGGGTTTACCACACTCAAAAACCGCGTCCTGATGGGCTCTATGCACACAGGACTGGAAGAGGCCCCCAATGGCTATGAACGCATGGCCGCTTTTTACGCCGAGCGTGCCCGCGGCGGCGTGGGGCTGATCGTCACCGGTGGGATTGCCCCCAACATCGAAGGCGCCGCACATACCCACGCGGCGCGGATGGAAACCGGGGAAGATGTTAAAAATCACCGGATTATCACCTCCGCCGTGCACCAGGCCGGCGCTAAAATCTGTATGCAGATTCTCCATACCGGCCGCTACGCGTTCAACGAACAGCTGATCGCCCCCTCAGCACTGAAAGCGCCGATCAACATCCTTACCCCTCGGGAGATCACTGCCGAAGAAATTGAGCGCCAGATCGAGGACTTTACCCGCTGCGCCCAACTGGCCAAAGAGGCCGGTTACGACGGGATCGAGATTATGGGTTCCGAGGGCTATTTCATTAACCAGTTTATCGCCCGGTGTACCAACCACCGGCAAGACGACTGGGGGGGAGACTACAACAACCGCATCCGCCTCGCCATCGAAGTCGTCCGCCGCGCGAGGGAGCGTGTGGGCGAAAACTTTATTATTATTTACCGCCTCTCAATGCTGGATCTGGTCGAAGGCGGCAGCACCCACGACGAAGTGGTGCAGTTAGGCCGGGAAATCGAACAGGCCGGCGCCACAATTATCAACACCGGTATCGGTTGGCACGAGGCCCGTATCCCCACCATCGCCACCAAAGTACCAAGGGCGGCTTTCACCTGGGTGACGGAGAAGATCAAACAGACGTTGACTATCCCTCTGGTCACCTCTAACCGGATCAATACACCCGAAGTGGCCGAGGAAACATTGAGCCGCGGCCACGCCGATATCATTTCCATGGCCCGCCCCTTTCTCGCCGATGCCGAGTTCGTCAATAAGGCCGCCGCCGGGCGGGCGGATGAAATCAACACCTGTATCGGCTGTAACCAGGCCTGCCTGGACCATATATTCCAGGGCAAATTGACCAGCTGTCTGGTCAACCCACGCGCCTGCCACGAGACAGAACTGGAAATAAAACCGGCCCAGTCCCGCAAAAAACTGGCGGTTATCGGCGCCGGCCCCGCTGGTCTGGCCTGCGCCACCACCGCCGCCAGCCGCGGTCACGACGTAACCCTGTTCGAAGCCGGCACCGAAATCGGTGGACAATTCAACCTCGCCAAGCGCATCCCGGGCAAAGAGGAGTTCTATGAAACACTGCGTTATTTCAAGCGCCAAATAGACGTGGCCGGCGTGAAATTACAACTCAATACCCCCATGACCGCCGACACCCTGAATCAAAGTGACTACGATGCGGTCATCATCGCCACCGGCATCAAACCCCGCACTCCGACAATCGAGGGTATCGGGCACTCCAAGGTGCTCAGTTATCTAGAGGTCATCCGGGGCGCCGAGGTCGGCGACAAAGTGGCGATAATCGGCGCCGGCGGCATAGGCTTTGACGTGGCGGAATTTTTAACCCCGAGCAAGGTACCCAGTAGCCAGGATGTTGCCGCCTTTATGGCGCAATGGGGTGTCGATACGACCCTGAAATCCCGCGGCGGCATCGAAGGCACGGCCCCCAAACGGCCCGCTTCACCCCGTGAAGTCTATTTGCTGCAACGCAAAACCAAAAAAGTGGGCGCCGACCTGGGCAAAACCACCGGCTGGATTCACCGCACGGAGCTGACCCACAAGGGCGTTAAAATGGTCTCCGGGTGCGAGTACCACAAAATAGACGACGCAGGCCTGCACCTGAGTGCCAACGGTGAAGTCAAGACACTGGCGGTGGATAATGTGGTAATTTGCGCCGGGCAGGAGCCCCTACGCGAACTCCTGGCGGGGCTGGAAAAACCCCACCACCTGATCGGCGGCGCCGATGTCGCCACCGAATTGGACGCGAAGCGCGCTATCGACCAGGGCACCCGGCTAGCGGCCAGTCTCTAGCGGGTTTAGGAAGAGATAGGGGGCCGATCAACCGGCCCCGCTCAGGTTAATATATACTTGTATAAGGTGGGCAGAGAAGATACATTCAAAATGCCTGTTTCCCTCCGACCTGGGACTTATGCAATGATCCGGATAGTCTCCCCGCACAAAGTACTCTCACCACGCTTACAGATGCTATCGCCGTTACTTCCGTTATCGATGTCACTGCTGATCCTCTCTGGATGCCAGCACCTACTTCCCCGAACAAATATTTCCCCCGACGGCGACGCCGACAACAAAGTTACCGACACGATACCCAAGGACGGCGACACCCTCCCAGACGTCCGCCAGCCGCTACCCCCTATCGCCTTCTACGGTAAAGACAAGAGCCCAGAGTTTCACTCCCTCTGCGACGCCCAGGGGTGCGAGAACGACTACCAACTCGGCATTCAGGTTTTAAAAAGCCTGCGCTTTAGAGGTCACTTCACTAAGGTCAGCTACGACGATGAACAACTCGATTACGCAATTCACCTGGCCGTCAGTGAAATCGCTCCCGACACTGAACGCCGAGTGCGGGCGGAATTTGTAGTGACCTGGAAAAATGTGCAAATCGCACAATATACTTTCCATTCCCCTTTCGATGACGAGCGCCGGGCGGCAGAAAACCTGGTATCACAACTTATCGACGCCGCACGCGACGAGGGGGTGTTCAGTGGCGAGTACCTCTACCAGTCCCTCGCCGCCAGCGACTATAAAAATCAATTGATCTACCCGACCCAAGTGGGCGATTTTGTTTACGTCGATCAACATATATACAACCATCCGCTGGAAGGCATACAGCTGAACTATGTTCACAATATGTTTGAGTTTGATCGTTACGATGTTTTTATTTACCCGATCAGGCGCGTGGAGTGGTCCGATGTCAATGAGACTCTCGCCGACGAACTTTCATTAATTGCCAAGGAAATCGAAACGGCCAGAAAACAGGGTGTTTACGATAGTATTGAAATTGTTGATTCCTTTAACACCCAGATAAAATCCGCCGGTCGCACCCTCAACGGCAAAAGCCTGAGCCTGAAAGCCAGCAGCGACGGGAAAACATTCAACAGCTATGTGTATCTGTTTTCCCAACAGGATAAGTTTATCAAGTTCCGCATTTCCTACCAGACCTCGGAACAAATGGTTTCAGAACCCAATGCCACAGCGTTTGTGGAAGCCGTTTTACCGCACTTGAAAGTGCCGGCGGAATCCAAATTTATGACCAGGCTGCGCGACCATCAAAAAAACGCCTCACTATAGTACTCTGTAAGATACAGTTTTTAACGATTTAATAAAGATTGATAGATTCTATACCCAAGCCCGGCCCAGCCGGTAAATGACACAAGGCATTACCACTATTCCCTATTTGGTAAGTGGCGCCGAAAATTACAATATAGCTCCCCAATTCTATCCCCTGGTCAGGGGCGCCGGTCTCGACGCGTGAAAGGATCGGGTGTAAAAACGTATTGATAGAAACACTATACCCAAAGCGATTGAAAAATTAACAGTTGCAACTTGAACCATTTACCCTGCCGACAAAAACAATTACGCGGTTTAAGTGTTAAATAAACATTTTTATCACCGCTTTATTTTTCGCTGCCTACAATTTAAGTCTAAACGAAATAAAATCAATTGTGACACACGTTGCGTTGCAACAAATCTCCTTTCAAACAAACGATAACGAGTTAACAAATTCAAAACCGTGGGAATATTCCCCAACCCCTTTCCCCTCCATAATAGGAGGAGCTTTTTCGACTTGAAACAACCAAGGTCATATAGCAAACACAACGCCCAATTCAGTTGCCATAACGCATCGGGCCAGTCAAGTTTGCACAATTCTGTAAATGAAAGACCAGTCTTACTAAGGGGACACAACCATGTTTGTTGTAAAAAAACGCCGGAGGCTAACAGCCCCGACACAACGGTCACAATACTCGACAGGCATTGCCTGGCACGTGATAAAAAGACCTGCTGCGGGAATATTATCCTGCTCCGCGCTGGCACTGAGTCTCATCGCTCAACAAGCTGGTGCCTTTGATGCTCTTGGCGTGGAAATCAACGAACAGTGTTCAACTCAAGGCCGCGACCCGGCTTCACCTTACAACCAAGCCAACCTTCAGGCTGAAGACGGCTGCTTTCTTTGCCATGAAAACGGGGTAAGTGGTGGTCCTGGCGACGGCCGAACCGCTTTCAATTCCAGTCCTCAAGATCTGGATTTCTTCTGTATTCTGGCCACTGATGACGACGACGATGATGGCGATGTCGGCGACGGTGATGATGATACCGGTGACGACGACGGCGATGTCGGCGACGGTGATGATGATACCGGTGACGACGACGACGATAACGCCCCCATCGGCACTCCCATCCGCGGTGTTAATTCAAAACCCGTCCTGATCAACATAGGCAATAAAACCGGCACTCCAGGCAGCACCCTGAGTTTCGAGGTGAGCGCCACTGACGTCGACGGCAACTCAATTTCCCTGGTCGCCAGTGACAGACCCGATGGCGCCCTCTTTACCGACCACGGCGACGGCACCGGCGAGTTCACCTGGAGACCGGCATCCGACCAGTTGGGCACCCACAAAATCATCTTTACGGCCACCGACGACGGCTCCCCTCCGACGGTCGAAGCGCAACAAATCTCCATTGATATCGTCTCTGGCGGCGCCAACCAACCCCCGGTACTTTCACCCATAGGCGACAAAACCGGTGACATTCAAACCGAACTGTCCTTTGCCGTCACAGCCACAGACCCCGATGGCAACTTCCTCACCTTGACAGCCCGCGGACTGCCAACTGGCGCAGAATTCACCGATAACACCAATGGCACCGGCCAATTCACCTGGACGCCCAACGCCGGCCAAAGCGGCACCTTCCCGGTAACCTTCACAGTTACGGACGATGGTCAGCCCGCCGCCTCCGACTCGGAAAGTATCAATCTGGTGATCAGCGTCGCCAACCAACCCCCGGTGCTCGACACCATCGGCAACCAGGTAGTCGATATTGGCCAACAACTGGAAATCGAACTCAGCGCCACCGACGCGGAAAACGACGACTTGACCTTCAGCGTCAGCGCCGCTCCCGGAGACAGTGAACTGACCGACAATGGCGACGGCACGGCAACTTTCAGCTTCACCCCGGACGCCGATGACGAAGGCAATCACCGCCTGATTTTCACCGTTACCGACAACGGCAACCCCATTGGTGCTGACTCGGAAGACATTGTCATTTCCGCCGGGGATGTAAACCGCCCACCGGAACTCGACGCCATCGGCAACCACTTGGTTGAAGAAGGCCAAGAGGTGACATTCACTGTCTCCGCCTCCGACCCGGAAGGCGACAAAATTACCCTCAGCGCAGACAGCCTACCAGGGGATGCCAAGTTTACCGACAGCGGTGACAACACCGGGGAATTCACCTGGACACCGACCGCGGACGACATCGGCAACCATTCCATCGCCTTCACTGCGACCGACAATGGCGACCCGATCGAAACCGACATCGAAGAAATCATCATCTCCGTCACGCTTCCCGGCGGAGCGGGCAACAATCCACCGGTGCTAACTCCGATCGGCAATCAGATTGTTCAATTGGGCAACACCCTCAACTTGAACATCATCGCCAGCGACCCTGACGGCGACCAGTTGGAAATTAACTCCAGCAACCTACCGGTCGGCGCCACTCTAACCAACAACAACAATGGCACGGCGCTGCTCAGCTACGAGCCTGTTGCAGCCGATGTTGGCAACCACTACGTCACCATCGCCGTTTACGACGATGGCACACCCGTAGCCTCGACCGAGCAAACCTTCACCATTTCGGTCGATGACGGCAACGGCGTCAACCTGCCACCGGAACTCGAGCGTGTTGGCTTCCATCTCGCAACCGTTGGTGAAACACTCGAACTTCAGCTCAAAGCCGTAGACCCTGACGGAGACAACGTCACCTTCCAGGTATTTGGCCTGCCCAGTGAAGCCCAAGTGAGCAACAACGGCGACGGTACAGGAACACTGGTCTGGACACCCTCCAACAACGACGTCGGCTTCAACCAGATAGTCATAGTCGCCACGGACGACGGCACACCGGTGGACGGCGATGCGGAATTCACCTTCATTGAAGTCGAAGAAGGAGAAGTCGTAGAAGAGTCCGAACTGGAGATCACTCAAGCCAGAGTCTATGGTCAGGACATCGGCAGAGACCTACTCTCGGTCAAAGGTGTCTACAACGGCAACGGCAATGGAACCGTCATAGTTCGCGACGCCGATACCGGAAACACACTCGGTACCGCCGACCTAAATGGAAATGGCACATTTAGACTCCAACAGCGCCTCGATGACGACGAGATCCCCTGCGAAATCACGGTAAGCGTCAACAGCGATAGCGTTACAGAAAGAGTAGTAAACGGCTTCTGTAACTAGCAACAGGCCCCTGTAAGACGTAGTGGTGAAGTTTTACGACTGACCCACTACTACTCTCCAAAACCGGTGCACATAGTGCATCGGTTTTTTTGTTTGCTAGTCGCTAGGGACGACGACGGCAGTGCGGAATTCACCTTCATTGAAGTCGAAAAAGGAGAAATTGGTAACTTCTCAATAACCCGGGGTAAGCACAGTGTCAGGCGGACGTCGGGCGGATCGAAGGCACAAATACCCCGGGTTATTGAGAAGTTACAGAAATTGTAGAAGAGTCCGACCTGGAGATCACTCAATCAGGACATCGGCAGGGATGCCGCAAGCGAGCCCCCAGGGAAGGGTTTACGGCGTGTCTCTGGAGGGACTGCATCTCCTCTGACCGGATCGATTGGCAGCGTTAGTGGACGAAACGATGAACGAGGCCCACATTCGGTACCGCCGACCTAAATGGAAATGGCTCATTTATGCCGAAGACGACGAGACTCCCTGCGTAGTCAGGTAAGCGGCAACGGCGTTCCTAACCAGCAACAGGCCCCTGTAAGAGGAGGAGCAACGCTGCCAGGGACAAAAAGGGGCGTGCTCTGTGCACCTAAATCTCAAACGCTTTGGGTATATGTGTATCGGATTTTCTCATTTTTAATTAAAAACCCCCAACAACCCACTCACGCCTTTATGCGATTGCAACACAGACACCAATTCCACATGCTGATTGATCGAAGCGATATCGATCGCATTCTTACCCAGGTTGTTTTTGCGCGAAGGGTTGGCACCATACTCCAGCAAAACATTGACACAGCCTGAATGCCCTGCCTCAGCTGCCATCATCAACGCCGTCCAACTGCGGTTGTTTCGCAGTGAAATATCCGCGCCCTTCGCCAGCAACTGAGACACGACTTCCATATGTCCCGCTTTCGCCGCCAGAATCAGCGGCGTATTACCCGCCGCCGATGCCAAGTCCATATCCGCACCAAAACGAACCAACGAAGCAACAATGTTGTTATGCCCCATATTCGCAGCCTGCGCCATAGGCGTCAGACCCAGCTTGTCAGCCAGATTGAAATTCGCCTCTTTATCCAACAACAGATTCGCCGTAAACAATTGGTTTTCAGCCGCCGCATACCAAAGCGCCGTACGGCCTTCAGCGTCTGAATAATTGACTGCCGCGCCTCTTTTAAGCATTTCTTTCACTACATTTTCCAGCCCCAACCGCGCCGACCATATCAGTGGCGTTTGCTGCTGGTAGATAACGTTGGGATCCGCCCCCCGGTTTAAAAGCAACAGCGCGAGCTCGGACTGACCCTGCTTGGTCGCGGTGAGCAAGGCACCGAGGCCCTCTTTGTTTCTCGCATTGACATCCGCACCGGCGTCAAGCAGCAGATTAATAATCTTTCGGTGCCCCGCTTCCACAGCGGTGTGCAGCGGAGTATCGCCCCTCGGGTTTTTGTAATTGGGATTGGCGCCAGCCTTGAGCAACAATCGGGCAATATCAACATACCCCTGCAAAGCCACGCGGTGCAGGGCGGTAAAACCCTCCGAGTCTTCACTATCGACCACAGAATCGGAGTTAAGAATCGCTTTCACCACTTCCAGATTGCCTCGCCAGGCAGCGGTGTTGAGCGGCGACCAGCCTGCGTAAGGGTTATTGTCGCTGGATTCGAGCACCTGGCGCTGTCTGGCAATGGTTTCAGCGGCAGAGGCGATCTTGATGGTGTCACCGGGATCAAATCCTCTATTGGCCACGGCACCGGATTTTTGTAATAAATTGGCCACTCTTTGATAATCACTGCCCTGAGCGATGTCCAGCGCTGTATAGCCTTTTTTGTTTTGGTGGTTAAGCTTGCTCTTTCTCCGGATTAACAGATCGACAAGTTCTAAGTTGTTGCGGATAGCGGCGGCGATAAGGGCAGTGTTGCCGTTTTTATCCACAATATTTATATTGGCGCCGTTGCGCAGTAGCATAGCAACAATTTTTTTGGAGCCGTTTTTGATCGCCATTAGTAGAGCGGAGTTTTCGTGTTTATCCTTGACGTTGGGCTTGGCTCCATTTCTGAGTAACAGCTTCACGATTTCGGCGTTGTCGTATTCTGCGGCGTACACCAGCGCCGATTTACCGTACTGATCCCGGGAAGTCGCCGCCGTGTGTTTTAGCAGCATAGTGACATCGCTGACATCGCCTTTTTGAATGGCGCGAAATAACAGCTCTTTGGAATCGATACCCTCGGGAGTCTGACCAACCGCAATCTGTTGCTGCAACGCTTGGAGTTTTTTCTTTGCCATGCGCTCACCGGCCGCAGCCGCTTTTTGATACCACTTTATAGCCTGCTGTCGGTTTTTTTCAGTCCCCCAGCCTTTTTCATACATCGCGCCCAGATTGAGCTGGGCTTTGCTGTGGTTTTGACTGGCCGCCTGCCTGAGCCAGTTAAAACATTGTTTGTGATCTTCTTTTACGCCCAATCCCAAGCGATATAGGGAAGCGAGTTGATACTGCGCCTCGGCATCGCCGCTGCTGGCGAGCTTTTGCAAAATGATATGAGCCTGTTTGTAGTCCTTGGTTCTTATCGCCGCGCGCGCTTCGTCAATGGGATCGGCAAAACAGGGCATTGAGGAAAATATCCAAACATGAAGGCAAAATAATATGTATTTAAACATGAGTATTATTCCGTTCCGTATTTGGTTTCTATATTAATCCCAATCTTTTTCAGAAAGGGAGTGGGAAGTATCCCTCCCGCACAGATAATCACCGCATCGTTTTTTATTCGTATCGATTTATTCTGATAATCCATTTCTACATGTTTTTCTCCGATTTTTATGACATTGGAGCCTAACATGACATTGAGTCCATGTTTGGCCACGGCAGCATCGACCTTTTTACGGTTTTTGGGCTTGGCTCTGGAAAACGCCGGACTGCGGTATGAGAGGGTAACCTTACTCCCCGCTTCCTCGGCAATGCTAACCGCCGCTTCCAGAGCACTGTCACCACCGCCGACTACAAGCACATGCTGGCCCCGATACTGTGCCGGGTCGGCCAGGCGGTAGACGACTTTACTGCGCTTTTCACCGGGCACACCCAGTTTACGCGGCGTGCCCCGGCGACCCAAACACAACAGCAGGGCTCGGGTTTTATAGGTTTTTTTGGTGGTAATCACCTGTATTGCATTGCGGCTATAGTTGACATCGTCCAGGCGTTCACCGAAATGGATATTCAGCGCCTGTTTAGCGAAGATGCCTTCCCAGAATTCCAGCAACGCCTCTTTGGTGGTTTCCCGCATTTTCACCTTGCCTATCAAAGGCAGTTGTACCGGGGCAGTCATAACAATTTTATTGCGGGGAAAGTGTGACACGGTTCCGCCCAGTGAGTCCTGGTCGATGGTGAGGTATTTGAGCTTGGCTTCCTTGGCGGTGAGGGAGGAGGCGATACCTGCCGGTCCGGCGCCGACGATGATGACGTCCAGGTCAGCACTGTGGCCCTGTTGAACGTATTCTTTCACAGCAGCGACAGCTTGTTTTCCCTGCTCAATCGCGTTGCGGATCAATCCCATACCGCCCAGTTCGCCGGCGATAAATACACCCGGCACATCGGTTTCGAAATTGGGTTTGGTTACCGGCAGTTCGATACCCCGTGTTTCAGTACCAAACACCAGGGTAATGGCATCCAGGGGACATGCGGCTTTACAGGCGCCGTGGCCAATGCAATTGGCCGGCGCGATCAGCTCCGCTTTACCATGGAACATGCCAATGATTTCCCCTTCCGGACAGGCGGTAACGCAGGCGCCACAGCCGAGACATTTCTTGGGATCAATGACCGGGTGCAAACTCGCAGGTTCCAGCAAACCTGACTCCTGAGTTTCCTGCTTGATTGTGTGGTGACGCCGCTGGCGTACCATTTTATTGGTCGCGTAAATAAACCAGATAACACCCATGGGCACAAAATAGAAAGCAAATGAAAAATAATCACTGAATTGAATGGACATTAAATAACTTCTCTACAACGTTACAATAACGTTACCGAATTTACGCCGCTGCTACTCGTCTAATGTTCAAAAACGAAAAAGCAGTTTCGGATTAAAATTTGAGCATTTTCGGTGTTATATTGAAATGCCGACCCTCCCCCCGTTATGTAAATCGATGCAAACCAGTATCAAGGGGAAAGTCCTGACCTCTAATTTTCAGCAAAAACTCGCTGCGGTAAAACCACGTTCCGGCCATTTATTCAGATTGCGTCACAAAAAAACCTCCACTGGGTACACCTTTCCTACTTTGTAGCCAAAAAAAGCATAAATACGCTTATTTCTGAACAAAAAAGTGCAACTTATATTATTAAAAGCACAGATATAGGTAAGGTATTCTACAGATATTTTTTCCGGCAAATGCGTGTCAACTCACAATTATCTTTTGCTCCCCGATGCTATACTGGCTCCGATTACAATAGTATAACACTCGTCTGAAACATGTTATTGAAATAACTGTTACAAAAATATTCCCTTAAATACAATTGGTTTATATTGATCCAAACTCATGTTGAAAAATAAATTATCTATTTATGTAATATCCGCGCTACTGGTAGCCGGAGCGGGCATTTTCGTAATATCGAATAATCTGACCACTTCCACTCAACTCTCGAGCGAAATTGAAACAACAATCAACCATCCCTCACCTTCAAATGAGTCTCCACACAAAACGCAGGATTCGTCTCAATTTGTGGATTCTGTCGCTGCGGCGGCACAACGTTTGCGGGACAAGCTGGAAAAAAGTCCCAACAATATAAAAGGATGGATTTTATTAGGACGTGCTTACCAACACCTGAAACAATGGGATGAAGCGGACTTCGCCTTTGCAAAAGCCAAAGAATTCGGCTATAGCGGCCCGATTCCACAACCCGGGGCAACGGCTGCCGCCAACTCCTACGCCAGTAGTCCCCATATGAGTAAAAGTCCCCACGCAAGCAACCCTCATATGTCTTTACTGGCCGGTAATATCAGCTCCGCTACTACTGCTACTGCTACTAATAGTAACAGCAGCCCAGAGAAGCCTGAAAGCAAGGCGGGGTCGGCCGGTATTAAAAATAAACCGTTTCAAAGTGGCGTCCCGGTCAATGTCAGTGTTTCCTCCAATATTGCCGATAAACTTTCAGCGCAGGACTCTGTGTTTATCTTCGCCCGCGCGACAAATGGTTCCAAGGCACCGTTGGCGGTTGTGAAAAAGCAGGTAAAAGACCTGCCGCTTACCATTACTTTAAACGACAGCATGAGCATGATGCCTTCGCATTCCCTCTCCAGCGCAGACGAAATTATTGTAGGAGCCAGAATATCCAAATCGGGCAATGCCATCAGAAGTCCTGGTGATTTTGAAACCTTTACCACATCAATAAAAGAGAAACCGGAACAGCCTCTGACTCTGGAAGTAAAAAAGCAGGTCAAATAACAGGCGCCGAGTATCCAGACAGTTACCCACAAGTGGACCAGCGGGAATCGAAATGACAACTACAGGTGTAGGACTGGCATATGACAACACTGCAATTGACACCCCAAGCAGATTTTACCGAAAACACTAACCAAGCGCGTGCAAATAACCAGGCTCCCGCCCGCAAAAAAGCTGTAACAAAGGCTGTTGCCGCTAATGCTAAGACACGTCCGGCTTCGCCTCCCCGTGCTCCCAGCCCCGCGAAACCCCCTGCGGCAAAAAAGGAGAAAAAGCACAACCCCGTCCCCGCCTATATATTCAGTGTCGTGGTGGCAGCGGCTCTCTATTTGGGCTGGACAATACGCGATGAGTACTACCTTTCCGCAGAATATGGACTCGGCTACGCACTGGGCATTATCGGCGGCTCAAGTATGCTCATTCTGGTGATATACCCGCTCAAGAAACATTTCAGCAATCTGAACCTGGTGCTCTCCACTAAAAACTGGTTCAGCCTGCATATGTTTTTAGGCGTGGTCGGCCCTGTGTTGATTATGTATCACTGCAACTTCAACACCGGTTCCTTCAACAGTAATGTGGCTTTGTTTTGTACCATCCTGATGGTGACCAGTGGTGTGATCGGACGCCATATCTACGGAAAAATCCACTATGGACTCTATGATAAGCAGGATTTTTTAAAGCAGTTACAGCAGCACAAAGTATTTTCCAAACGCCGCTCGCCAGACGGCAACCAGGGCTCGTTCCGCTTTGTCAGCCGGGACGCCTACAAAAAACTGAGACGGTATGAGAAGCGCGCGCTGCAGAACCGCGGCGTGTTCGGCTCCCTGTTACGCTATTTAACGCTAGGCCTGGTCACCCGGCTATCCTACTACAGATTGTGCCGGACCGTTGGCAGGTACCACGACGCAAACCCGGCGTTTGGCCAGCTGACACCGCAGCAAAAAAGAAAAATGACACGCACGGTGCACCATCACATAAATTTGTATTTGGGGACCATTCGCAAAATCTCTGCCATCAGCCTCTATGAACGCATGTTTTCACTCTGGCATGTTTTGCACATGCCGATCTTTTTCATGCTGATTATTACTGGCTTTATACACGTCTACGCCGTGCACATGTATTAACAACCTGCCGTTTCGGTCCAGTGTTAGTTTCGGTCCAGTGTTAGTAGGGATATGGCCACGTGATTAATTGGAAACAGCGCATTTTTGCTGTCCTCACTTGCCTGTTTGCGTGGTTTCCCGCGCAGGCAGACAATTCTCGCTTTGAAGAGCTGTTAATGCCCGGCCCTGTCATCGAAGGCCACGCAGATATCGAAAAGGAATGCTCCAAGTGTCACGGCGAGACGGACGATGACTCCCTGCAAACGCAGATGTGCCTGGACTGTCACGAGGAGGTCGCCGAGGACATCGACAAGAAGCAGGGCTACCACGGTCTGAACACACAGATCAAAGACAGCGAGTGCCGAACCTGCCATACCGATCACAAAGGCCGCAACACCGATATTCTGTTGCTGGACAAAGATCACTTCGACCACAATCTGACCGATTTTATGCTTGAGGGTAAGCACACAAGCGCCCCCTGTAGCGGTTGTCACCTGCCGGAGAAAAAATACCGGGAAGCGCTTTCACAGTGCCTCGACTGCCACGAGGACGACGACCCTCACCGGGGGCAGTTTGAGGAAACCTGCGATGCCTGCCACACCCCCAAGGAGTGGAATAAATTTGACTTCGATCACAATAAAACCCAGTTTCCGCTCAAGAGCAAACATGAAGAGGCAAGCTGTAACGCTTGCCACCCCGATCAACGCTATGTCAATACACCGATGGAGTGTATTTCCTGCCACGCTTTAAACGATGTCCACGCCGGTCAGAACGGCAATGAATGCGAAGCTTGTCACATTGAGGATGAGTGGCAACAAATTACCTTCGATCACAACAACGAGACCGAATTTCAGCTTACAGGAAGCCACGAGGGTCTTACCTGTGAGTCCTGTCACAAGGATTCGAAGTTTGACAAAAAACCGGATAAAACCTGTATCGGCTGCCATCTACACGATGATGAGCACCAGGGTAGAAACGGTCGCCAGTGCGATAATTGCCACCGGTCGAGCAAATGGACGAAATTGATATTCAATCACGACAACGATACAGACTTCATGTTAAAAGGTAAGCATAAAGATGTCTTGTGCACGGCTTGCCACCAGGATCAGGTCTACGACCAAAACCTGGACACCACCTGTATCAGTTGCCACCGGGTTGACGATTATCACCGGGAACAGCTGGGTGAACGTTGCGAGCGTTGCCATAACGAACAAGGTTGGGCTAACCGTGTTGTATTCGATCACGATATAACAAATTTTCCATTGATTGGATTGCACAGTGTATTACCCTGTTCTGAATGCCACATCAGTGGCTCTTTTCAAGGTACAGAAAAACTTTGTGACAGTTGTCACAACGAAGATGACATTCACAAAAAAGCGCTGGGGCCCGCTTGCCACAATTGCCACACGC
The DNA here is from genome assembly GCA_037384225.1 of Exilibacterium sp. Taxonomy (GTDB): domain Bacteria; phylum Pseudomonadota; class Gammaproteobacteria; order Pseudomonadales; family Cellvibrionaceae; genus JARROD01. The sequence continues at coordinate 5,716 of JARROD010000016.1, read as the reverse complement.
CAAATTCGTGGAACATATGGCAATTCGATCACGACACCCAGACCGATTTTGTACTTGATGGCGGCCACAAGAACCTGTCGTGCGAAAGCTGCCATACGGAGCCAACAGATGATGAGGTGAAACAATCGTCCGCTTGCTTTGACTGTCACGCACACGACGATATCCACGAAGGACAATTTGGCAAAAATTGTGAGAGGTGCCACACAACCGAGAAATTTGATGTATTGAAATAACGCGGGTAAAAATTATTACTATTCAAAAATAACTCGATATGATGTTCTTTGAATTGAAATTCTGTAATTTGAAATTCTGTAATTTGAAATTCTGTAATTTGAAATAGTTTGCTTGGCGGAATTCCAAGCCCCGCCAGATGATGTAGCCTGAAAAATACGACAACAAGCCCGACTATGAATAGAATTTTTAATGTGATTCGATTATTTAATATTCGAATTTTTTTGCTGGGCCTGTTGCCCTTATTGCTTTTTCTGAGCACAACACTGTTCGCCCCTCCCGGCCACACTCAGTCAAGCAGTTTCGATCATTTCACCACTGGGTTTCCTCTGCGGGGAGCGCACAACCAGGTTGAATGCGAAGCCTGTCACATACAGGGCATATTCAAAGGTACTCCACGGGAATGCGGTATTTGTCACGCACAGGCGAGCACCATCAGTGCGACGCCAAAACCGAACGATCACATAAGAACCACCAACCGCTGTGAAGACTGCCACAACGATGCGACCTGGAGCATTGTCGCCCGCGTCGATCACGATGAGGTTCTCGGCAGCTGTTCAAGCTGCCATAACAACACTGTCACCCTGGGTAAAAGCGCCAACCACATTCCAACCAGTGGTAGCTGTGACAACTGCCACAATACGTCTTCTTTTGCGAGCATCGTTTTCCGCCACGAAGGCATCACCGGCAACTGTGTCAGCTGCCATAACGGCACCTATTCACTGACTAAAAACGCCACCCATATAACGACCTCCAACAACTGTGAAGCCTGCCACAATACCAGCACATTTACCGCCGTGCCACGGGTCGATCATGTAGAAGTAGTGGGCACCTGTGTAAGCTGCCACAATGGCAGTAAGGCTCCTGGCAAACCCGCCACCCACCCCCCGGCGGGCAATAGTTGCGACGACTGTCACAACACCAATACCTTTGCTGATGCGGTATACGATCACACAGGTATTAGCAGCGGCTGCAGTAACTGTCACAATGGCGGTATTTCGCGAGGCAAATCCGCCAACCATATTCAAAGTTCAAACAACTGTGAAGCCTGCCACAACACTTCCAGCTTTTCCATAGTTGCCAGAGTGGATCATCTTGAAGTCGTTGGCAGCTGTGCCAGTTGCCACAATGGCGGCATTGCGCCGGGCAAACCGACTGATCACCCACCGGCGGGCAATACGTGCGACGACTGTCACAACACCATCACCTTTAGCGATGCCGTATACAACCACACAGGTATTACCAGCGGCTGTTTTAATTGCCACAACGGCGGCATTGCGCCCGGCAAATCGGCCAACCATATCCAGTCATCAAACAATTGTGAAACTTGCCACAACACCATCAGTTTCACGACGGTTGCCCGGGTCGACCACGCCGAAGTGATCGGCACCTGCGCAAGCTGTCATGACGGCGTCACCGCGCCGGGAAAACCGGCCAATCACCCGCCGGCGGACAACACCTGCGACAATTGCCACAACACCACCACGTTTAGCGATGCCGTGTACGACCACACCGGCATCACCAGCGGCTGTGCAGGCTGCCACAACGGCACCCTAGCGCCGGGCAAGTCGAGCAACCATATACAGTCGTCGAACAACTGTGAGACCTGCCATAACACCACCAGCTTTTCCACCGTGGCCCGCGTGGATCACAATGAGGTCTCCGGCACCTGCTCAAGCTGTCACAACGGCACTGTCGCAAGCGGCAAACCCCTCAACCACCCGAGCACAACACAGCAATGCGATGAGTGCCACAACACAAACAGTTGGGATCTGTAGTATGAAATTTGTTACAAACTGCTTCGGATCAGTTAATCCGGCACTGCAAACCTGTGCCCACACAGCGGAGTCACTATCAGCATGAGCGTAGATTTTCGCCCAATAATCTACCGTTTTCTTATTTTGGTATGTGCGTGTTTACAGATCTATTCAACAAGTGTATCGGCGGCGCTCGTTGACCGGGGCGAAGTGATTTTCTACAAGCACTTCGCCGTGATCAATGTTGCTTTCAGCTCGCCTATTTCCATCGAAAGCCACTCCCCCTTATTTAAGGGCAAAAAATTACAGGTGCAGGTTAAAACCCGCAAGAAAGCAAAATCCAAACGCAAACAGGGGCTGAAACTGGCCAGCCGCAAAGTGCCAAACAACCCCCTGTACGAATTTATTCGCTTTGACTCCAGCGACGGCGGCAGCGGAACCTTGACCGTGAAATTCAAAGACAAAGCCGAATACAATGTTCAGCGCTCCTCCAATGGCAGCACGTTAATGATCACAGTCCTGCTCAAGGACGACACGATGCAAAGCGCCATTATGAAGCACATCAAAAGCGACGATGCCGTTCTATCTCTGGCCGTCAAAACGACTGCATTTAAGGGCGCCACCTCCGGTGCCGCAGCAGCGGGCGCGGGCGCTGCCGCCAATGCCGGTACCGCCGCAACCCGGGCTCTCGCCGCAACCTCCGGTGCCACAGCAGTGGGCGCGGACGCTGCCGCCAATGCCGGTACCGCTGCAACCCGGGCTCTCGCCGCCACCGACTCTCAACGCGGTTCCGGCACGGCAAAAGACAGCAGCGCAAAACGGGATCCGGCGGGACCCCGTCGCAATACCCGACAGGGCAGTCTCAAAAAAGCCAGTGCCGCGGCGGCCGCCGGCAATATCAATAGTAAAGACCCGAGCGAACTGATGGAGCTGGCCCGTCAGGCAGTCGCCAACAAGGACTACAGTCGCGCCATTTTGCTCTACACCAAAGTCCTGCAAATGCCGGACAACGAGCACAGCAAGAATGCCCTCGAATTCCTCGGCGTCGCCCGCGAACGCAAGGGACAAACGGCTCACGCCAAAAAAGCCTATGAGGATTACCTGGCCCGTTACACCGATGAAGAGGAAGATACGATTCGGGTTCAACAGCGCCTCACCGCCCTACTGACTCAGGCCGAAACCCCTACTAGAGCCCTCACCAGCCGGGAGACCGAGGACGGCGATACCCAATGGACGGTGTTTGGCGGTGTTTCGCAGTTTTATCGCTACAATGATTTAACCATTGACGACAATGTGATAGCCGGCACCAGCGCGGAAACCATCAAAATACAGTCTGCCTTGACCAACGATTTCTACGTCGCCGCCAAACTCACCAACGACAACTGGGATATACGCGCCCGCGCCTCTGGAGGATACGCAAAAGATTTTCTCGATGAAGGCCCCGGTGACGAAACCCGGATCAGTAATCTATACGTGGACGTGCGCAACCAGCAAACCGGCTACTCGCTCAAAGCCGGGCGCCAGTCCCAGAGCACAGGCGGCGTGCTCGGACGTTTCGACGGCGGCGTCGTCAGCCTGCCCTATAACGACTTTCTGACCTTCAATATTGTCGGCGGCCTCCCCGTCAACACCAGCACGGATATTGACCTGGATACCGAGCGCTATTTCTACGGCGCCAATGTTGACATAGCGGTTTCGGAAACCCCCTGGGAATACAATGTTTTTCTGATCGAGCAGAAAAACAACGGTATTCTGGACCGCCGCTCTCTCGGCGGTGAGGCGCGCTACTTCGATATCGGCCGTTCGCTATACGCGTTGGTGGATTACGACATTCTATTCAATGAACTCAACACGTTTTTATTGGTCGGCAATTGGGTGACAGAATCCAGCACCACCTACAGCCTGACAGTCGATTACCGCAATAGTCCGATATTGACCACCACTAACGCACTACAGGGACAGGGAACTGAAGTTCTAACTGAACTGTTGAGAACGCTTACCGAAGAGGAGTTATTGGCGCTGGCACAAGACCGCACCGCGCGAAGCCAGTTGGTAAACTTTGGCATTTCAAAACCACTGACGGAAAATCTGCAGATCAATACAAACCTGACGATGACCAATCTCTCCGGCCTGCCGGCCACAGAAGGCCTGGAGGCGATAGACGGCACTGGCAATGAATACAGCGCGGATGTGCAGTTAATCAGCAGTAATTTGTTCTTTACAGACGATACCAACATCATGACCGCGCGTTATTTTGCCGGCGATGTCAGCAATCGTTCCACCCTCGCCTATGACGGCCGCTATCCACTGAACGACAAACTGCGCCTGAACCCGCGGTTCCAGGTTTCGCTGCGGGAAAGGACCGACAGCAATACCGAACAATTGATCTACCGCCCCTCCTTCAGACTCAACTACCGCTGGACCCGTCGCAGCCGCATCGAACTGGAATTGGGTAAAGAGTGGAGCACGCGGGAACTGGATCAGGAATTTGAGGAAAACCTGCAAGGGGTGTTCGGCAACCTCGGGTATCGCATCGATTTTTAGGCCTCGTTCATCGTTTCGCCCGTAACTTCTCTTTGCGCACCTCAACCACAACAGAAGCGAAGAAACCACCCCTCCTTCACTCAATCCAATTTTCGAGGTCGAGACCCGGAACTCGCTGAAACTCTCGAGTATTGTTTGTCACAATGACACACTCAACCGCAAGCGCATGTCCGGCAACCAAAAGATCATTATTACCAATCAACTGCCCCTGAGAAGCCAGAGTGCCATATAAGGTGGCAGCTTCGCTCGCGGCCTCACGGTCAAACGGGATTATTCCATGTAATCGGGCACAAAAGGCTTCAATTTCCTCTCCAAGCTTTGAAGAGGCTTTTATGCTTACCGCCCCTCTTCGCATTTCATAATAGGTGACCGTGGAAATGACTATCTGACTCCCCTCCGCAATGGCTTGATTCATGCGCAATCGCACCGCATCGGGTCGTTTACGGATGATATAAGAACAAATATTGGTATCAAGCATGAAAACCGTCACTCACGCCCCTCCAGATCATCATCGGTCAATTCAAAACTCCCTGGCTCGATCATATCCGGCCGCTCGCGCAAAAAATCTTCTATATCTTCGATCTTTGCACGAGCCCAAAAAGAATCCCAGGTTGGGCGTACTGGTTTCAATATGATTTTGTCTCCTTCCCGTGTGACTTCCATCTGATCCACGCCTTCTGGGTCGAAAGCGCGCGGCAGCCGAATCGCGCGGCTACTCCCATTGCGAAAAATTGACACAGTGAAATGCTGATCGTGTTGAGGGGCATTGGACATATGAATCTCCTAAGAATGGTGTGAGCGCGCTGGCTGTTTGACGTGCCGACGCCCACATGCATAGGGTAAGCATATGCATATGCCAACCCTATGTCAAGTGAGCGCTATTCCCCGTCCCTGGGGATTTTCCGAAGCGCAGGAGCGGTGACTTTGACATGACCACCACACATCTATCACCCGCAAAAGCTTCATCGACGCATACGCCCACTCACAACCATTACATAAAATCACAACAGATCAATCATTGCGATTTGAATCAACTATACCCAAAGCGTTTGAGATTTAGGTGTATAGAGTGCGTCAATTTTTGTTCCTGGCAAGGCGCGACGACGCTGCATGGCAGGCCCCATGTGAGGAGGAGCAACGCGGCCAGGGGCAAAAAGGGGCGTGCTCTGTGCACCTAAATCTCA
>JARROD010000015.1:25581-30360 GCA_037384225.1 Exilibacterium sp. | reverse complement strand
GAACATGCGGCTATGGGCTTTTTAATTCGGATAAAAATCCAGGCAATCACATTTATATTGTGAACTAGATCACTTGTCGCTATAGAATACCCGGATTACCCAGGGGAGACAAGGTTAAGACTGGCGAAAAACTACCGTTAGCCCATAGCCATCAATCGTTAGTGGTGATTTTTCTAACATTGCTGTCATCAATTTCCCTGCCAGGGATATTATCACTAAATGCGCCATCCTTCGTTTACGCCTTCACCAATTTTGCAAGACTTCAGCACGTAGCCGGCTATCCAGCTTTTCCAGTGCCGCTGCTTCCCGATAGAATTCCGCCAAGCTACCACTGGAAGCAATCTTTTCCAGTATGCGTTCCAGCCATTGATTATAGGTGTTCATTCCAGCGAGGTGGGCGTTATTCAATTTCTGATTCACCCAGTTATGGTAGGCACCCTGTGGAAAACGCTTATTATACAGTGTCTGAAACTCTTCAAAATAATGTTTTTTCAGGGATCGTTTTTCCTGCATATCCTTTTCAGTGTCCCGATAAACAGTATTCAGATTATCGCGTAGCTTAGAGACCTGTATCAAAAAGATTCGGCGGTGTTCTTGAAAATCCAGATAGCGCTGCAGCAGTTCTGTCTTGTTCTGCTGCTGCAACCAACGCCTGACGCCTTCGCGTTCCACCGCGGAAGCAAAGCTCTCATTGAACGCGGAATCACCAGCAATATAAAGCTTTTGGTGCGCTAGCTCATGAAATATTACGCCAGCCAGTTGCGGCTCCGACCAAAATAAATAGCTGCTGAGAACCGGATCTTTGAACCACCCCAGGGTGCTATAGGCAGGCACACCTCCGATTGTGACATCATAACCCTGACGTTTCAGGGCTTCGGCCTTGTCTTCGGCAGCGGTTTTTTTAAAGTAACCCCGATAATCTGCGCACCCGACTACAGGGTAACACCAGCTTTTCGGGGTCATCGAAAACTCCGGCGTCGCCACCACCGACCACACAGGGTACTTGCCCGACAGTTTTACATAACCGCTGAAACTGCCGTTATCAGGCAACAACAATTCTTCCCGTGCAAAACGCTTTATCGCTTTTACCAGTACCAACTGATCCCGCGTTCGCGCATCTGTCTCTGCCGTATTGATGACCTTATCAATAGCCTCTCTACGACTCAGAAGAACCACTTGTCCGTGGGTAGCCTGAGCATAGTAGCCCAAAGTCTCACAGCCGCTTAAGCAAATAATACACAGCGCTATAACCGAACGCAGAAAAAGCATTAACTTCAAACCTTAATATATTGTTTTTAAAAATAAAAATAGAAAATAATTATAACCCAAACTGGGATTTAGCTGCAATCAGACAGCTATTGACACCAACCATTTACCGCCAGGTACTTGCCGGCGTGTCTGGGCCAACTACCCCCGGATGGCCGCCGGATCGAAGGCACAAATACCCCGGATTATAGAGAAGTTACCCAAACTGGGCTTTAGCTGCAATCAGACAGTTATTGACTAACCATTTACTGCCACCCGGGGCACTTCAGGTTCGAACGCCCGAATATACATGAAGCAGGCTGCCCTATGTCTGTTTTTTTGTATACTATTCCTTGTACGGAACAGGTATATGCCTTGCCGCCAAGGCGAATGAATCGCAAAAAGGAGAAAACCTTGACAAACCCCTACGAAATCCCCAGTTCAGACCTTAAGACAGAATCCGAGGACGTTCACTATGTTGGCTTCTGGGCCAGGACAGGCGCCTCACTTATAGACACCTTACTGTTGGGTGCCCTGGTTTACCCAGTGCTTTACAAACTTTACGGTGCCGCCTATTTTACCAAGGAACAAGTGTTAGCCGGCCCTTGGGATTTTTTCTTCAGTTATGTATTTCCCGCCCTCGCTATTATCATGTTCTGGATTTACAAATCCGCCACTCCCGGGAAAATGGTTATCGGCGCTGTTATCGTCGATGAGAAAACCGGGGGCAAGCCCTCAAATGGACAGATGATCGGCCGATACTTCTCATATTATATTTCGCTGCTGCCGCTGGGGTTGGGTTATTTGTGGGTTGCCTGGGATCCCAAGAAACAGGGCTGGCACGACAAGCTGGCTGGTACAGTGGTGATAAAACGCCGCTAAAAATGCATTTTGATAGAAGGTGGTTCAGCAGTGGTAGGAACCGCCGTACCTTAAAACTTCCTGAAGCCGTTTACAGCACGAAGTCACCTTTCCTGCTGTAAACGGCCTTGATCCGGGGATCGTGCTACAGCAGTTGAATCGCCGGTTCCAGCAATGGCTTTAACACGCCCTTTTTAATCAACGCCAATGCCTTTTCAATATCCGGAGAAAAGTAACGGTCTTTATCGTAAAAGGGTACCTGCGCACGCAGCTCGGTTCTAGCCTTTTCCAGTGCCCCCGAACTTTTCAATTCAGTGAGAAAATCCAACCCTTGACACGCAGCCAGCCACTCGATTGCCAATACCGTTGCAGTGTTTTCATACATATCGGTCAATCGCCGTGCAGCAAAAGTGGCCATGGAAACATGGTCTTCCTGATTTGCCGAAGTCGGCAGGCTGTCGACGCTGGCCGGATGCGCCAGACTTTTGTTTTCACTCGCCAGCGCAGCCGCGGTTACCTGGGCAATCATAAAACCGGAATTCACTCCACCGTTATCCACCAGAAACGGTGGCAGACCACTAAGCTTCGAGTCAATCAGCAGCGCTGTGCGACGCTCCGACAGCGCCCCTATCTCAGCCAGCGCCAATGCTATATTGTCTGCTGCCATAGCCACAGGTTCGGCGTGAAAGTTGCCACCGGAAATAATGTCTCCCTCGCCGCTGAACACCAACGGGTTATCGGACACTGCGTTAGCCTCGGTCAGAATCACCTCGGCGGCGTTGCGCAGTTGCTGCAGGCAGGCGCCCATCACCTGGGGTTGGCAACGCAGCGAGTATGGGTCCTGCACTTTATCGCAGTGGCGGTGGCTGGCCTCAATGCTCGAATGTCCCAGCAACTGGCGATAGGCGGCGGCTATATCGATCTGGCTGCGATGCCCGCGCGCCTCGTGTATACGGGCGTCAAAGGGTTTGCGCGACCCTTTCGCCGCCTCTACCGATAAGGCGCCGACAATAGTGCCGACAACGAGGGCATTTTCGGCCGCAAACAGCCCCTCTAGGGCCAGGGCGGTAGACGCCTGGGTGCCGTTCAGCAGTGCCAACCCCTCTTTAGGCGCCAATACAATAGGTTCGAGTCCGGCCAAACGCAGTGCTTCGGCGGCGCTTATCCGCTCGCCTTTATACAAAGCTTCGCCTTCACCCAACAGCACCGCGCTCATATGCGCAAGCGGGGCCAGATCGCCGGAAGCACCGACTGAACCTTTAAGGGGAATACAGGGATAGATCTCACGATTGACAAGGGTAATAAGCGCTTCGATAACCTCGGGGCGTATACCGGAAAAACCGCGCCCAAGTGAATTTATTTTCAGTACTAACAGCACACGCACGATGTCCGGCTGCATAAACGCGCCCACGCCGGCGGCATGGGAAAGAACAATACTACGTTGCAGAGTTTCCAATGCTTCAGGTGCAATACGGGTGTTGGCCAGCAGGCCAAAGCCGGTATTAATCCCGTAGACAACACGCTGCTCAGCTAGGACCTGCCGCACAACGGCGGCCGAGTCCTGAATGCCAGACAACGAGGCCTTGTCGAGGGCAATCTGCAACGGCTGGAGCCTTATCTTCATTAACTCGCTCAGTGTCAAGCGGCCCGGCTTAAGGATAAACGTTCCGGTGCTCATATATTCTCCTGTTCGCCTTCTCCAACTACCTGCTTCAGACTATGCAAAGTTGAGTTCATAGCCAATTTGAGTTCTCAACATTATAACGGAGAATTCTTACAAGCTAAGTGCCCGGTAGAAAATATCCGTTGCTATACCCAAAGCGTTTGAGATTTAGGTATATAAATAAAAAGGATGGATCGGTGCGGAATTAAGGCTGACCTGAACATTCAGGGAAACAAAAAGCCCCGCAGTGCGGGGCTATCGGTCATTAACAACCTATTTTCGCTTTTGTCTCCCCCTATACTTTCTCGACAACCCTAATCCCAGGATACCTATCACTAACAAAACAAGACCGGCCGGCTCGGGCACACCAGATGTTAATGCGTTGGCATGGAAAATGGGGTCTAGCGCAATATGGTCTCTAGTCATAAACGCCAGCCGACTAATAGCCAAGTCGGCAAACCCCTGAGCGCTAAAAGAGCAAACCCATGGACACATACTAGTAAAAGTCATGGACTCCAGAACACTTTCGGTATTTGAAAAAGCGCTGGTAATTAAGACATTGCCGAATTCGAAGTCGGAAGTCTGCGCACACCGATATGAACAGCTATTTTTTTCCCCCATAAGTTGGCCAATACTCTGTCCGGATAAAGCGACACTGCGAGTATTGAAAAACGCAAAATTTTCGAGAGATAGTTCACTAAAAGTTGTTGGTGCACTTCGCAAAAATATTGAATTGAAGGTACCGTCAACTACGGTTGCACTGACAGCCCCACTGACAAATACAAAACTTAAAAATAGTCGTGTTAATGCTTTTTTAATTGTTTCTTTGCTTGTTATCACTGCGCCTTACCCCTTTGAAGCTAACATTCCCAAACTTCTGTTGGCGATCAGTCTAATTAAAACTTTTTTAAAAATACTTATGAAGGTTCACAAAAACAAAGACTGTAAAAGCTCCACACAAAAGTATTAATGTTTTGTAAAAATGCTGAGGCTTATCAATTCACTCATCC
>JARROD010000015.1:3598-25559 GCA_037384225.1 Exilibacterium sp. | reverse complement strand
ACAATTGATATTTTGTTATACTTAAATTTCTACGATACCCCTCTAGGGATATTGCTCTATCGGCAGGGACGCTAACCTATCATTATCAACCCCGTCGTTGCATAAATTTTCGGCCCAGAACCGCATCATTGCTTCTGAGTTCGAAAATTTATGGAACGATGGGGTTAAGACTACTGGAAATCCGGACGAATACGAGCCATTTTATACAGGTTAATATAAGAGCCGTTTTTGAAAGAGGCGTACTTGAACTCCCCTTCTATTTCAAAACCGAACTTCTTATATAAATTAATTGCGACATCGTTGTCAGTGTACACATCGAGTTCAAAGCGGATAATATTGAGCCAGTTATCAACCAGGTTTATCGATTCATGCAATAACCGGCTTCCGACCCCCCGCCTTTGGTAGTCCGGATGCACGGCCATCCCCAGGTTGGCGACATGCTTTTCTCTCAGTTTTGGGTTGATATTGATGCTAATATGACCAACTACCTTTCCGTCGACTTCGGCCACCAGCAGAATGGAATCATCGCCTAAATCCTCAAATATTTTTTGAATCCTCTCCGCCCCCAAAAATGGACGCTGGGAGCTGTTTTCCACTACCTGTGGGTGGTCGAAGACCGCCGCCAACTCAACAAAATCCCCCTGTTTTGCCTGCCTGATGAGAACTTCCAAATTGACTCCTTAGTTTTTAAATTACTTTTCATGCAAGAGAACAGAAATCTGATTCGCCATCCTAATTAAATGTGACAGTTCGCGGTCCACATCAGCAGAAATCATATTATTTATCTCCTGTACAGGCATACAATGGTTAACATTTCTCTGAGACAAACCCCACAAATATTGAAGGGTTTAATTTAGATTTTGCCTAGCGTATCACATCTACTAGCCGTGGGAACCTATTGTGGTAGAGAAGTTCGCCAGTTTGCGGGAGTAACAAACGATTTTGGTTCGACGGGAAAACAGTTTGGAACACAAGGGGAAATACCAGTCGCCGCTGGCACGGTATCATCCAACGACATGATAACCGAAATTTGTGCGTTGTTTTTTGTATATAATGGAGCCACTTGTGATTCTTCCGTTGGCGTCCACCCTTTCTTTTCTGGCGGTTTCGAAGGCTGTTGCAAATTAGACTTCAACCTCCACTTGCACAACCTACTACGCGATAGCTGAATTTTTAAAACCCCCGATTCTTGAGCCATTAGGTGCAAACCTATTGTATACAATGGAGCCACTTCAGCGAAGAAAAATATGAACAAAATTGGTACCATAGTTGTAAATAATCGCTTTTGCGGCCCCAGCGAATCCGCCAACGGCGGTTATGTTTGTGGGCTTCTGGCCTCTCATTTTGGCGCCAGTGCGCAGGTGCGATTAATGGCCCCTCCCCCCTTGGAAAAGCCTCTCGATATCTGGTCAATTGATGGCGAAACGCTGGTATTGAAAGACCGTGATCAGGAAATTGCGGCCGCCACACCGGCCGCTCTTGAGATGGAGACCCGGCCCGGTAACCTATGCAGCAGCGCAAAAAGCAGCGCAGGGTTATGCAGGCTACCGTTATCACCCCTTCCCTCGCTGTTTTGTTTGCGGCCCGCAGCGGGTGGCGGGCGATGGGTTGTGTATATTTCCCGGCAAGGTGGCGGCTTCGCAGAAGGTCGCCGCCCCGTGGATTCCCGGTGCTGACCTGTCCACCGGCGGGGAAACGATTGAACCGGAATACGCCTGGGCGGGGCTGGACTGCGCCGGCGCGTTTGCGGCGGGTATTGGGCCGGAAAAAACGCTGGTACTGGGGCAGTTCACCGGCGCTGTTAAACAACCACCGAAGTTCGGCGAGCACTGTGTGGTAATGGGCTGGCTCATCGGTATCGACGGCCGTAAACATTACTCGGGCACCGCAGTTTACAATGCCCGCGGCGAGCTGTGTGGGTTGGGCAGGGCGGTATGGATCGAGTTGAACAAACCCTGAGGCTCCATCCCTACAACATCTCCGCGACCCGAAAGGCCATCTCCAACACCTGATCCGCATTCAGGCGCGGATCGCACTGCGTGCGGTAGCAACCCGCCAGGTCCGTTTCCGAAATCGCATAGGCGCCGCCAGTGCACTCGGTGACATGGTGGCCGGTCATTTCCAGGTGAATGCCCCCGGGGTGGCTTCCCTCGGCCCGGTGGACAGCAAAAAACGCTTTGATTTCGCTCAATATGCGGTCAAAGGAGCGAGTCTTATAACCGTTGCTAGTCTTAATGGTATTTCCATGCATGGGGTCCGAGGCCCACACAACCTCGCGCCCCTCCCGCCGCACGGCCCGCACCAGCCTCGGTAAACACTCAGGCAGTTTTTCCGCTCCCATACGGGTGATCAGCGTCAATCGGCCCGGAGTATTGTCCGGGTTCAGGGCATCGATTAGACGCAGCAGTTCCGATTCGCTACAGGTCGGCCCTATTTTCACGCCAATTGGATTGTGTATACCCCGGAAAAACTCAAGATGCGCGCCTTCCAGTTCCCGGGTGCGCTCGCCAATCCACAACAGGTGCGCGGAGCAGTCATACCAGAGCCCGGTGAGGCTGTCACGGCGGGTCAGCGCCTCCTCATAGTTCAGCAACAAGGCCTCGTGGGAGGTGTAAATCTGGGTTTCTCTAATTGAAGGGGTAGTGGTGGAATTGACCCCGCAGACCTCCATAAACGCCAGCGTATCCTGAATCCGGTCAGCGATCTCCTGATATTTCTCCCGCAATGGATTGGCCGCCACAAAGCTCAGGTTCCATCGGTGCACCTGGTGGAGGTCTGCCATGCCCCCCTGGGCAAAGGCTCGCACTAGGTTCAAGGTCGCCGCGGACTGATGGTAGGCCGCCAGAAGACGTTGTGGGTCCGGTTCCCGTGCCTCGGCGCTAAACTCGATACTATTGACAATATCGCCCCGATAACAGGGCAGTTCCACCCCGTCACACACTTCCGTATCCGCGGAGCGGGGCTTGGCGAACTGTCCCGCCATACGCCCCACTTTAACCACTGGCTGGTGACCACTGTATGTCAGCACCACCGCCATCTGCAGCATTACTTTAAAGGTGTCACGAATCAGATCAGCACTCAAATCGGTGAAACTTTCCGCGCAATCGCCGCCCTGTAAAAGAAATGCCCTCCCCTCGGCAACATCGGCCAATTGCCGCTGCAGCGCCCGCGCCTCTTCAGCAAACACCAGTGGCGGCAGCTCGGCGAGTTGAGACTCCGCCATCCCAAGCGCCGATTTATCCGCATAGACAGGTTGTTGTTTAATGGGTTTTTCGCGCCAGGAATTGGGGGTCCACTGTTTTGTCATAGGTCTCTTGTCGACATAGGATTAGAAAAATTGAGCACGGCCCTGAAAATGCGGCTATAGAAGGAGCGAAGCGGTCCTGAGCCGAACATTTATGCAATGATAGGGTATAGTAACCCAGCAGGTGAAGTTATTCATCTTAGACGTGCACGTTCCTTAGCAGCTCATTGGAAAAGGCTGCATTTTTCCGCCATTTCATCATAGTTGCAAGACAAACCACCATTTTTCGACTATCACTTAAATCCAAAACTCAATAACCTCCGTCTCCTTTTTTCTTTTTTACCTTTTTTAACTCAACAAAGGATCCCCGATGGATTTTACTGATTACCTTCGCATCCTGGCCAAAAAAGACGGCTCCGATCTCTATCTCAGCACGGGGGCTCCGCCCTGTGCCAAATTTCAGGGCATGCTCAAACCCCTGGAAAAATCCCCCCTGCAGCCAGGGCAGATTGCAAATATCGCCCATCAGATCATGGACGAGGAACAGCGCCAGGAATTCGAGCATGAACTGGAAATGAACCTTGCCTTTAGCCTCCCAAAAACCGGGCGTTTTCGCATTAATATTTTCAAGCAGCGCAATGAAGTATCCATCGTCGCCCGTAATATCAAGGTGGAAATCCCCCGCTTCGAAGACTTGAAACTACCCGAAGTGCTTAAGGAAGTGGTAATGGCCAAGCGCGGCCTGGTGTTGTTTGTCGGTGGCACCGGTTCGGGCAAATCCACTTCGCTGGCGGCGCTGATAGATCACCGCAATAGCCACAGTGGCGGCCACATTATTACCATCGAGGATCCGGTCGAATATATCCACCGCCACAAAAAATCCATCATTAACCAGCGAGAAGTCGGCGTCGACACCCGCAACTGGCACAACGCCCTGAAAAACACGTTGCGCCAGGCTCCTGATGTGATCCTGATCGGTGAAATCCGCGACCGGGAAACCATGGAACACGCGCTGGCCTTCGCCGAAACCGGACACTTGGCGATATCCACCCTGCACGCCAATAACGCCAATCAAGCGCTTGACCGGATTATCAATTTTTTCCCAGAGGAACGCCGCCGCCAGTTACTTATGGACCTGGCTATGAACTTGCGGGCGTTTGTCTCTCAGCGGCTGATACCCACTGTCGACGGCGCACGCTGCGCGGCGGTCGAAATTCTGCTCGGGACGCAGACAATTCAGGAAATGATTCTGCGGGGTGAATTTGAAACCATTAAGGAGATTATGGAAAAATCAGAGAACCTGGGAATGCAAACCTTTGACGCAGCGCTTTACAATCTTTATAAGCAAGGCCGCATTACCCTGGACGAAGCCCTGAAAAATGCGGATTCGGCGAATAATCTGCGACTGCGCATAAAACTCACGGACAAGAAAAACGACATGACAGCCGACGACGCCGATGCGGCGGAAAAGGAAAAAGAGGAATTCAGTCTCAGCCTCGAGGCTATCGAGGAGGAGGACGAAGAGCAGGACAATCCGGGGACTGTTTTTTAACCGAACACCCGCTTAAGGTCACTACCAGGGCCGTCTCCTAAAAGAGGTGGCGCAAAACCGCAAACAGCTGCGCAACGGGTAACGTCTCAGTAACCCGGGGCAGGCACAGTGTCAGGCGGACGTCCGGAGGTCGTTGGCCCAGACTGTCGGAGGCATGGATGCTGACGCCAAGCCTACAGGGGTGACGACTCCACCGGCACGGCTCTGACGCCAGACTCTTTTTACTCTCGCAGAAATGTTATACTATTACTCTAACGCTAGTAGATCTCACTAAAAACTGCCAACCAAAGCCAAAAGCATGCGCTCAAAAACGCATATAAAAGCGGCAACTGTCTTTGGCCGGATACTACTTATCCTGGCTATCGGTATTGTGCTATTGGCACAAGGCGTATTCGCCTTTCACGATCACAAAGGCAAACTGAAAGAGCGCAGTGACTGCGCCATCTGTCTTCAGTACAGCAGCGCCGGCGATATGGCCGCCGGCTCCCAGGAACCACCGCCCCTGCCCGGCAGCTGGACGCCTGCCACGCCTTACAGGGCGCCACAAAAAAACGTTTCCCTCCTCGCTCCTTCTGCTCGCGACCCGCCCACCGGCCACGCCTGACCAAGCAACATTATCGGATTGTCACCGGGACCAAGCCGCCTGTTTAAGCATCGGCGGAATCGCCCCGTCGCTTGTCTTGTCATTCAGCATGTCGCCCCCGTCATCGGCGAACGCACAGCCTGTGGCAACAGCAAGCCTGCAATCCCCAGAGCGTAATTCCAAACCGTGGACATTAATCCCGGAAGCAATGCGCGCAACAATCATTACCGGAACAAGACTTCAATGAACACTGACCACTCCATCCCCAAAGTGACCCTGAAAAAGTATATAAACACAATGGTAAGCGCCGCCGCGATGTCCACCGCCACGAGCGCCATCGCACAGCATGACCTCGAAGAAATAATGGTCACCGCACCGCTGAATAAAAAAAGCGCTGAAACCGCGCTGCCGGTCAATGTAATCGCCGGCGAAGCCCTGCGGGCACAGGTGGCCGATACACTGGGCAGTACCCTGCAGAACCAGGTAGGTGTCAATTCGTCCTCCTTCGGTCCGGGTGTCGGGCGACCGATTATTCGCGGCCAGAGCGGTAACCGGGTAAGGGTGTTGCAGAATAGCCTTGGCACCCTGGACGTCTCCTCCGTCAGCCCCGATCACGGCAACAGCGCCGAAGCCCTGGTGGCGGAGCGCATAGAAGTGGTCAGGGGTCCGGCCACCCTGCTCTACGGCAACGGTGCCATCGGCGGCGTTGTCAACGTCATCGACAACCGCATTCCGGATCAGCCCGTAGATGCCTGGTCCGGCGCCCTGGAACAGCGCCATAATACGGTGTCGGATGCAAATACCACCGTATTTAAAATGGAAGGGGCAATGCCCGGCGAGGGCAGCCAGCTCGCCTGGCACCTCGATGGTCTCTACCGCAACAGCAAGAACATAGAGATCAGCGGTCTGGCCATAGATGAAGAGGCTCTCGAAGCTCTCCACGGTGAACATGAAGAGGAAGAGGAGCATGAAGAAGAAATCGAAAACACCGATGGCTTTATCGGCAATTCGGATACCCAGGGCAAGGCCTTGACCGCAGGGTTCTCCTGGATTGGCGACAGCGGCTTTATCGGCTTTTCCTTCGGCCGCCTGGAAAACAACTACGGCCTACCCGCCGGCACCCACGCCCATCACGAGGAAGAGGGAATAGAAGAAGAGCAGGAACAAGAGCATGACGACGAGGAAAATGTTCGCATCGATATGGTGCAAAACCGCTACGCTCTGAAAGGAGAAATCAAGCTGCAAGGACCGCTACAAAGCCTTCGGGGCCAGGTTGTCTATAACGATTACCAGCACACCGAACTGGAAGGCGGCAACCCCGGCACTGTTTTCAGCAACGAGGGTGTTGAAACACGCCTGATCGCCGACCACCAAGCAGTAGGTCCTCTAAATGGGGTTATCGGGTTGCAATTGGGCAGCTCTGAATTCCGCGCAGTGGGAGATGAGTCGTTCATTCCCGCCACCGATATACGCTCAACCGCGGCATTTGTGGTCGAGGGTCTCGAAACCGAAAACTGGCTCTACGAATTCGGCCTAAGAGTGGAAAACCAAACGTTCGACCCCTCCAGCCGCTGCGATAGGTCTGAGACGACCCTGAGTGGCAGCGCCTCGGCACTGTGGCACTTTCGCGACGACAGCAATCTGTTTTTCGCCCTCGCCCGCTCTGAGCGCACTGCCACTGTTGAAGAACTGTTTTCCAATGTCGACAGCGAGAGCTGCCAGGCGAAAAGCGATATGGAGCAAGTCGCCCACGCGCCGACCGCTCGAATCGAAATCGGCGACCCGGATATGGATCTTGAAACCTCTTACAATGTCGAATTGGGCCTGCGCAAACATCTGGGTGCAGTGCGGGGAGAACTGAACCTTTTTTACAATCAAATCGACAATTATATCTTCCTGCTCGACAGCGGTGAAGAAGACGAGAGCGGAACCCAAATCAGCTACTACAGCCAGAATAATGCCACCTTTTCCGGTTACGAGGCCGAGCTATCACTGCCGCTGCACAGCAGTGCTGACAGTCACTTTGAATTGAGTTTGTTCAGTGATTTTGTGCGGGCAAAATTTGATAGTCAGGGCGACGTACCACGTATCCCTCCCCTGCGTTACGGCGCCCAACTGGCCTACACACTGCCCCGGTGGAGCGCCAGGATACGTATTACCGAGGTAGACGATCAGGACAAAATCGCCGCCTCCGAAGTGCCGACCGACGGCTACACACTGGTGAACCTCTACACCGATTACCACTTCGCCGCCAGTGACCGGGGGGCGGTGGTGTTCATTAAGGGCAACAATCTGTTGGATGAGGAAATCCGCAATCACGCCTCATTTTTAAGTAACCACGCCCCCGAACCCGGACGGGGATTTGAACTGGGAATCCGTTACCAGTTTTAAGACGCCGGCGGGCGCTGGTTGCGCCCGTGCTCAAATCACGTCCGACACATTGCACGCAGCAAGTCCCCCTCCGGGGCCCGGCCCGCAATCGCAGATTGCGGTCGTTCGGCGGCGCCGCAAAGCAGTGCTTTGCAAACGGCTTGCCTCGCTTGGCGTCGGCATCCATGCCTCCGACAGTCTGTGCCAACTACCGCCGGACGTCCGCCTGACATTGTGCCAACCCCGGGTTATTGAGAAGTTACAACACTAACAACATTTAACTTTAAATAAAAACCATAGGTCATTGTTTTTAAACAGTTTCACCCCCTAAACCCTCCCTGCCACCGACTGTACCCGACAGCGCGGTCAACCGCTTCGGAACATCACGGCATTTCCGCGGGTCTAATATGCAATTAGCAGGTCACATATTTCTAAAAAACAGCTTGTGTATAGCGTTGGAAAATAGAAAATTTGTAACCTCAAAAAAACCGCTAATATGCTATAGTCAGCGGATTACATCATAAAGAAAGAGAATCATAATCTATGCGCAGAGCATTATTCCTTGTATTGACCATAGGGCTGGCATGCAGCTTGCCTGCCTGGAGTAAGGCCCTAGAGGCTTTGACCTTCACTAAAGATCAAGCGCAAACCACCGTTGAAATTGTCGAAAAACTGGCCGATCGACACTACCGAAATCAACCCCTCAACGACGAATTATCGAGCCGCTATCTCGATCAGTTTTTGGATAATCTAGATCCCTCCAAAAGCTATTTTCTCGCCAGCGATGTCAAGGAGTTCGACAAATACCGCTTCGAATTCGATGACCTGCTGCGCGCCGGCAAACTGGAAAAAACCTTCGGCATTTTTCATCGCTACCGTGAACGGGTGGTGGGGCGACTGGAATCCATTATTAATTTGCTCGAGAAGGACAAACTGGATTTCAATTTCGAGACCGAGGAAACGCTGTCCATCGACCGGGAAAAAGCCATGTGGCCCGCCAACCAAATAGCCGCTGATGAACTCTGGCGCAAACGGTTAAAATCAGCGGCGCTGAATCTGAAACTGGCCGGCAAGAATAAGCAGGAAACGGAAAAAGTCCTCAAACGCCGATACCAAAATCAGTTAAAGCGGGTTTTACAACAGGATAATGCCGACGTTTTCGAAGCGATGATCAACTCATTCACATTGCTCTACGATCCCCACAGCAACTATTTTTCTCCCCGCTCTCTGGAAAATTTCAATATCAATATGTCGCTGTCGCTGGAGGGAATAGGCGCGGTGTTGCAAACCGAGGATGAATACACCAAAGTCGTCAGTCTGGTGGCCGCGGGCCCGGCTGACAAACAGGGCGAGCTAAACCCCGCCGACAAGATCACCGCTGTGGGCCAAGGCGATGAAGGCGAAATGGTCGACGTCATCGGCTGGCGCCTGGACGAAGTGGTGCAGTTGATTCGCGGTCCGAAAAACACGGTGGTGCGCCTGGAGGTGATCCCCGCTACAGGCGCCAACAACGAGACCAAAACGATTCGCATCAACCGCGGCAAGGTGAAACTGGAAGAGCAAGCGGCGAAAAAATCGGTGTTTGAGCTGACCGACGGACAGGAAGTCTACAAACTGGGTGTGATCGATATTCCCGCCTTTTATATCGATTTCGACGCCTACCGCAATCGCGACCCGAATTATAAAAGCACTACCCGCGACGTCTACCGGTTGCTCAACGAGTTAGCGAAGGAGAATGTGGACGGCGTTATCCTCGATTTGCGCAATAACGGCGGCGGTTCACTGCAGGAAGCCACCACATTGACCGACTTGTTTATCGACCAGGGACCGGTGGTGCAAATCCGCCAGACCAATAAGACTATTTCCCGTCACCACCGCTCCCGTTCCCGGGCCAAGTACCGAGGCCCTTTGGTGGTGTTGACCAATCGGCTCAGCGCTTCGGCAACCGAAATTTTCGCCGGCGCGATTCAGGATTACAATCGCGGTCTGGTGATCGGCTCTCAGACGTTCGGCAAGGGCACGGTGCAATCCCTGACACCGGTACACGAAGGTCAATTGAAAATTACCGAATCAAAGTTTTACCGCGTATCCGGCGAGAGCACCCAGCACCGCGGCGTGGTTCCCGACATTTCTTTCCCCGCCTTGGTCGATACCGAGGAGGTGGGTGAAAGCACCTATGACAACGCCCTGCCCTGGGATCAGATCCACGCCGTTCCCCACGCGGAATACTTTAACCTGGGAAGCCTGCTGCCCGGACTGATAAAAGCTCACAAACAGCGGGTTAAAAATGATCCCGACTACATTTTTATGCTGGATCAATTGCACTTGATGGAGACATCCCGCAATAACGACGACACCATTTCTCTGAACGAGAAAACCCGCAAAAAAGAGCAGGATGAACTGGAGCTCAAGGCACTGCAAATTGAAAACAAGCGTCGTAAAGCAAAAGGTTTGAAAGTTTACGCGTCCAAGGAGGAATACAAAGCCGCATCCGAAGAGGAAAATGATGAGCAACCGAGCAGAATCCTCGAGGGCCGGGAAATCAATCCGGACAAGGATCCGCTGCTGACAGAAAGTGGCTATATTCTGATTGACTTTATGCAAATGAATAAAAAAATTCAGCCACCGCAGGTCGCCAATTTTTAACTGTACCCATCATTGCATAAAGTATGCTTCCCCGGGGCCGACGCAGGCCCCTTTGCCCATACCATACCTAACATCTCAAACGCTTTGGGTGTAGCTTCTGCTGAAAACTTTTTTGACACGGCTGCCATACATCGCTATTTTTTGAAACTGTTTTCATATATAAGATATTTTCAGGTCGGGGAAAAACCATCCATGAAAGTAGTATCCTTTAACGTCAACAGTGTCAGGTCACGCTTACATCAATTGGTCGCTGTGATAGACAAACATTCGCCAGATTTTATCGGCCTCCAGGAAACGAAAGTTACCGATGAGGATTTCCCCATCGACGCGGTGGAGGCACTCGGATATCACATGGTTTTTCACGGCCAAAAAACACACTATGGCGTGGCGCTGCTCAGCAAACATAAATTCATCGCCTCACAAAAAGGTTTCCCCGGTGACGGTGAGGAGGCCCAGTGCCGGTTTCTCTGCGGCGAGTTCGATTCCCCCTTAGAGGGAAAGCTGACCGTGATCAACGGTTATTTCCCCCAGGGGGAAAGCCGCGAACACCCGACAAAGTTTCCCAACAAGTCAGCGTATTACCGCGACCTGCAAACCTATCTGCAAACCCACTGCAATCCCAAAGACGCCGTGATTGTCATGGGTGATATGAATGTTTCGCCCGAAGACTGCGACATAGGCATCGGTGAAGAAAACCGCAAACGCTGGCTGCGCACTGGCAAATGCAGTTTTTTACCAGAAGAACGCGAGTGGATGGAAACGCTCAAGTCTTGGGGCCTGAAAGACAGTTTCAGAGAGCTGAACCCCGGTGTTTGTGATCAGTTCAGTTGGTTCGACTACCGCAGCCGCGGCTTTGAGCGCAGCCCTAAACGCGGCCTGCGCATCGATTTGATCATGGCGACTGAAAGCCTGATGCAACGCTGTGTGGAAACAGGTATCGACTACCAAATCAGGGGTATGGAAAAACCCTCTGACCACTGCCCGATATGGGCGACTTTTAAATAAGCCCGTTCCTAAGGACCGTGCACGGTCTAAGCTGTCAGGGCGACGAACTGTTCGCCTTGCGCGGTTCCTCCTCAACCGGACCGCCCCCCAGCCAGCGTTTCAGTCGTGTTTCCAGCTGATCGTAGCGCACCGGCTTGGCCAAATAATCATCCATTCCCGCCGCCAGGCAACGCGCCTGATCGCCTTCGGCCGCGTGAGCGGTCATGGCAATTATCGGCACACGCTGTTTCGGTTCCTTCGTCGACTCACGAGCCAATTCCCGGTTGCGGATCTCCCGTGTGGCCATATAACCATCCATTTCAGGCATCTGGCAGTCCATCAAAACCACATCGAAACGCCGCTCCCCGTAAGCCGTGAGCGCTTCGCGGCCGTTACTGGCTACGGTAACGCTGTAACCAAGTTTTTTCAGCATTCCTTCCGCCACCATCTGGTTGACCCGATGATCCTCCACCAACAGCACATGCTGACCGATCCCCTGGCCGTGATCATGGGCTATGCCGTCTTCGCTCTCTTTGATGGTGTCCGCATCCAATAGCAGGCGCTTAAACGTTTCGTAGAGCTTATCACGGCGCAACGGCTTGTGGATAACCGCTACCTGGGGATTGTCTTTCAGCAGCTGCTCGACCTCGGGGGACAGCGCCTGTTTGCCGCTCACGGCGATTATCTGCTTTAACGATGCCATAGCTGCATTGGCACAAAGCGCTTTGGAAAACTCAATACCCTTGAGATTCTGCAGGGAGTTGTACAACAACAACAGGTCGAACGGGTGATGTTCCGAAAGCGCCCTCTCCAACCGCTCCCATGCCTCGTTGTGTCCCTTAACCACTTCCATTGCCAGGCCCCAGGGTTCCAACTCGCGGAGCAGGGAATCTTCTATCTTCGACGGCACATCCAGCAGCAGACAACGATTGCCGCGCAATTTAGGATGGGGTTTAAACACGGCCGACTGCTTGCCGGCAATCTGCAGCCTCACCTTCAGCCACAGCTGATTGCCCAATCCGGGTTCCGCCGTCATCCCCGCGCTACCGCCCATACACTCCGCCAACCCCTTGCAGATCGCCAATCCCAGACCGGTTCCTGCCTGTGTTGTCTCCAGCTTGGCAAAGGCGTTGAACAGCTCTTGCTGATCGGCGACCGTCATACCTCGTCCTTCGTCGTTGATAAAAACTTCCAGTTCCCCTTCCATATCGGTCTGGCGGTGAAAAACCGCCTCCATCACCACTTCGCCCTGCTCGGAAAACTTTATCGCGTTGCTGATCAGGTGGGTGAGAATCTGACTCAGCCGTACTGCGTCCCCCCGCACCCGCTGCGGCAGCGCCCTGTCCAGAACAAAATCCAGCTCTACCCCCTGCTGGTGCGCCTCTATCGCCAGTTCCTCCACCACCGCCTCCAACAGCCGGCGCAGATTAAACACAGTGGTATCCAACACCAATTCCTTGGTGGCGATGCGGGAAAAATCCATCACATTGTTGACCAGACCCAACTGCCGCTCGCTGGCCTTTGCCGCCAGTGTCAACAGCTCGCGCTGCTTTGGATCCAGCTCACTGTCATCGAGCAGCGACAGAGCACCAATCACATCGTTCAGAGAAGTCCTGAGTTCGTGGCCCAGATTCGTCATAAACTCATTGTTCAGCTCCACCACCGCCTGAGTATCGCGCTTTTCCACTTCCAGGTTCTTGGCTTTCTGGCGCAGCGCATAATTGGCTTCCAAGCGGTCCCAGTAAGCATCCGCTACGCTGCGTCCCTGGTGATTCAACATCAGGTAAAACACCAGCATCATAGTGCCATACAGATAGCCATCCAGGGTTCCCAGCAAAATCGCGGCAATCGCGGTCGGCACCTGACCGATAAAATGGTAGTAGGTTAAAAACAACCGATAAGGCGCGAATGCATTTGACGTGGCCGAATAAAACACGATAGTGTAGAGCCACAGCAGCGGTGTTTCATCGCGCATCCCTACCACCCAGGTCACACTGACCAGAATAAAACTCCACCATGCGGCCCCCAGAAACGAGACCATAAAATACTGATTACGCCAGCGCGCCGGTGCTCTGGCGTAAAGCGAATCGAATCGAAACAGAAAATAACCGCGCAGCAGTGTAATTAACAATAGACCGACGGTAAGCATTACTGCCAGTTGATGAGCCTGCTCGTAAAACGAGCCTGCGGCCAGGCACATCAAAAAGGCAAAAAAATTCAACACAATTCCGCGGCGGCTGTATTTGGCCATCCGGAAGTCCGTATCCCGCATTAGATTGCGATCCTTCTGCACTTTCAACTGCGGAACGAAAATCTGCAGCATGCTCCACCCTCGCTTTTTACGCACGCCCGTTAGATATACCCAAAGCGGTTTTTATTAAAAATAACCAATAACCCAACCCCCATAATACAGCTATTGGGCTTTAAAAACCTCTATACTCATCGACAACCGCAGCCAAAGCTGCTATTACTTCCTCTATCACCAACATCGACTATAGCTAGCACATTTCTCGTCAATAGCCCGCAGATTTATTCCAACTTGTTATAAATACGCGGATATTGCAGCCAAATTCAACAAAAAATGCGGGTTGGTTAGTAAAATATTTAAAACTCAATGATAGACTCTTGTGTTCCAATTCTCAGAAAGAGGATACAGAATTATGAATACTCCGAGGACGATAAAAACCACTCTTGTATTTACGCTAACGATATTACTTTGCGCAACGATTTTCGGTTGCTCAAAAAAATCAACTGAAGAGAATGCTCCTGTTGCCTCTCCGGCAAATGAAATGCCGACCAAGAAAGCAATGCCGGAAGAAAGCGCTGACGACAGCATGGACGAAAGCAGCGATTCAGCAATGCAAAAACTGGAAGACAACGCCGACACCATGGTGGAAGAAGATGAAGAGCAGGCAGGAGAAGCAATGGACGAAGCCGACGCGGAAATGAATAACGAAGATTCAATGATGCCCGATGAGCACGCCACACATCCCGAAAACGAAGAAGACTGACCCAGGTGAGTTGCCAGTGGGCAAGCACTGGCAACGTCTTGAATTGTTATAGCTTCGATTCCAGTTCTGGCACGGCGCTGAACAAGTCCGCCACCAGCCCATAATCTGCCACCTGAAAAATAGGCGCTTCCTCATCCTTGTTGATCGCCACTATAACCTTACTGTCCTTCATTCCCGCCAGGTGTTGAATCGCCCCGGAAATCCCCACTGCGATATAAAGGTCCGGCGCCACGATCTTACCCGTCTGTCCCACCTGCATATCATTGGGTACAAACCCCGCGTCCACTGCCGCCCGCGACGCCCCAACCGCGGCACCCAGCTTGTCGGCCACCTTGTACAGCAATTCAAAATTGTCCCCGTTCTGCATTCCGCGGCCGCCGGAAATAACCACATTGGCAGAAGTCAACTCCGGACGATCACTCTTCGCCAGTTCCTCGCCCACAAAAGAGGAAATACCGGCATCCTTGACCACGTCCAGGCTTTCCACCGCCGCTGCGCCACCTTCCGCCGCCACCGGGTCGAAAGCCGTCGTGCGTACAGTGATCATTTTAATCGCATCGGAACTCTGCACCGTGGCGATCACATTGCCGGCGTATATCGGCCGTTTAAAGGTATCTGCGCTTTCCACTGAAACAATGTCTGAAACGGCCTGAATATCCAACAGCGCCGCCGCTCTTGGCATGGTGTTCTTGCCGCTGGTGGTGGCCGGGGCCAGAATATGGGTGTAGTTTTTACCGATTTCAGCAATCAGCAAGGCGATATTTTCCGCTAACTGGTGTGCGTAAGCGGCATTATCGGCGACCAGAACCCTGGCTACACCGACGGCCTTGGCAGCCGCTTCGGCGGCGTCGCCACAACCAGCTCCGGCAACCAGCAGATCGATGTCGCCACCAATGGCTTTGGCGCAGGCAACAGTGTTGAGAGTGGCGCCCTTGAGGCTGGCGTTGTCGTGTTCAGCAATAACTAGAATGCTCATTGGATTACCTTTGCCTCGTTTTTCAGTTTATCAACTAACTCCGCTACATCGGCGACCTTGACACCGGCCTGGCGCTCCTGCGGCGGTTCGACCTTCAGGGTCTGTACGCGCGGGGCCACATCAACACCCAGTTCCTCAGGGGTAGTGGTGTCCAGGGGCTTCTTTTTCGCTTTCATAATATTGGGCAGGGAGGCATAGCGCGGCTCGTTAAGGCGCAGATCGGTGGTCACAATCGCAGGTAAATTAATCTCAACGGTTTGCAGGCCACCGTCGATTTCACGAGTAACCTTGACCTTGCCACTGTCGACTGCCACTTCCGAGGCAAATGTGCCCTGGGGCATACCGCTCAGAGCCGCCAGCATTTGGCCCGTCTGGTTGTTGTCACCGTCGATGGACTGTTTGCCGAGTATAATCAGGTCGGGGGATTCCTTGTCGACAATAGCCTTTAAGCATTTGGCGACGGCCAGCGGTTGTAATTCCACATCGGTTTCAACCAGAATACCTCGGTCTGCACCCAGGGCCATGGCGGTGCGAATTTGTTCCTGGGATTGTTTAGCCCCCAGGGAAACAGCGATGATCTCGCTGGCTACTCCCTTCTCTTTTAAGCGGACTGCTTCTTCGACAGCAATTTCACAGAAAGGGTTGATGGACATTTTTGCGTTTGCAATATCAACATCGGTACCGTCTGACTTCGGACGCACCTTGACGTTGTAGTCCACGACGCGTTTAACAGCAACAAGAATCTTCATGGATGTCCCATTCGCTTATCTGTTGAGAATATAAGCGGTTTAGCGCTTTGTTTTAAAACCTTTGTCTTAAGGGTCAGTCAATAATTAACTTCACATTAATAAACATCTCATCGTTTATGTGATGTTGTTACCTTTTCACCCAAAACATTGTTCTCCAAGTGCACGCTAACCGTGTGTAGCCCCTAAAGTCAGTGTTCGATATCCTGTAAAACTTGTTATAGGCTCGGTACCGCAATCTCTTTAGGGGCCTTTGAGCGGCGTGTATGGTGACGGTTTCGCTACTCAAAATCAATACCTTTACCAATACCACAACGTCGCTACTGAATTCGCTGAGTTGATTATTACTATAACTTCGGCGTATATACAAAGCCGTTAACAGGAATATTTATCATTATTTTCTGAGCATTTTGGGTAACCAATTTTCGCGAATTTGCCATTGGATTCCGCAATGTGACCACTATATAATTTTGCGCCATATTAATAGTCATTCCTGCGCCAGGAGAAAAAACATGACCGTGGAACGTGAATCAATGGAATACGATGTTGTCATCGTAGGTGCTGGCCCTTCCGGGCTGGCAGCCGCGTGCCGTATCCGCCAGTTGAACGAAGACATCAGCGTTTGCGTGGTCGAAAAAGGCTCCGAGGTGGGGGCCCATATTCTCTCCGGCGCGGTGCTGGAACCTTCGGCGCTCAACGAGCTGTTCCCCGATTGGAAGGACAGAGGTGCCCCTCTGCACACCCCTGTGACCCGGGATGAAATACATATGCTCTGGAATGGGGAAAAATCCACCAGGATTCCCAATATTCTGGTCCCCAACACTATGCACAACACAGGTAATTATATTGTCAGTCTCGGCAACCTGTGTCGCTGGCTGGGGGAACAGGCCGAAGCTCTGGGCGTAGAGGTGTTTCCGGGCTTTGCCGCCGCCGAGGTATTGTACTGCGAGGATGGCAGTGTCAAAGGTATAGCCACAGGTGATATGGGACTCGACGAACAAGGTCAGCCGAAGGACTCCTTTATGCCCGGCATGGAGCTGCATGCCAAATACACCTTGTTTAGTGAAGGCTGCCGCGGCAATTTGGGCAAGCAGTTGATTGCAAAATTCAGCCTGGACAAGGACCGGGACCCGCAACATTACGGCATCGGCATCAAGGAATTATGGAAGATCCCACAGCAGCAACATGAACCCGGTCTGGTGATTCACACCCTGGGCTGGCCGCTGACGGAAAGTCATTCCTACGGCGGCGCCTTTCTCTATCACCTGGAGGACAACCAGGTAGCGGTGGGACTGATTACCGACCTCAGCTACACCAACCCCCATTTGAGTCCTTTCGATGAATTTCAGCGCTACAAACACCACCCGACTATCAAACGCTATCTTGAAGGTGGCGAGCGTATTGCCTACGGCGCCCGCGCGTTGGTCAAAGGCGGATTGCAGTCATTGCCAAAAATGACGTTTCCGGGCGGAATGTTAATCGGTGATAATGCCGGCACCCTCAATTTCGCCAAGATCAAGGGCTCTCATACGGCTATGAAATCCGGTATGCTGGCCGCGGAGACACTCGTCGAGGCTCTAAAAGCCGGGCGCGCCAATGATGATGCCAAAGAGTTCGCGGCCGTCTACGAAAAATCCTGGGCTTACAAAGAGCTGCACACCCAGCGCAATTTCGGCCCGGCGCAGCATAAATGGGGGAATTTTCTCGGCTCCGCCTACGCCTTTATCGATATCAATATCTTTGGTGGCAAACTGCCCTGGACGCTGCACGATAACAAACCGGATCACCAACAGCTTAAACGCGCCGCGGACTGCCCCAAAATCCGCTACCCAAAACCGGACGGCAAAATCAGTTTTGACAAGTTGTCTTCGGTATTTTTGTCAAACACCAATCACGCTGAAAACCAACCTTGTCATTTGAAACTGGCCGATCAAAGCGTGCCTATCGAGCACAACCTTCCTCTGTTCGATGAACCCGCCCAGCGCTACTGCCCGGCGGCTGTTTACGAAGTGGTGGAAGTCGAAGGTGGCGGCAAGCGTTTGCAGATTAACGCACAAAACTGCGTGCACTGTAAAACCTGTGATATAAAAGACCCGGCTCAGAATATTACCTGGGTAACACCGGAAGGCGCCGGCGGCCCCAATTATCCCAACATGTAAAACACAACCTGGGCAAACTCAGGGACATGCGAAATAACGATTATTGAGCGCGGCAGGGAAATCAAATTTCGGGGTTGTTGCCCAGGCTATAAAAATGCCCCAGACTCCAGACACCCAGTTTATTGCACCCCTGCACTGTTTCGGGCACCGCCATCTCCACTAAATGGTAGAATACATGGCGCTGTAGAAGACCGTGCAAATTATTGCGAACCTTTATATAAGGACGGGGCTCTCCACTCTCAGCGTCTTCAACAAGCCACAACGGATTGTCGGGGCCGAGCACTAATTCGCTGTCGACAGTGGTTGCAAAAACAAGCGCCTGTTTTTTTACATCCCCTCCTTGCCCGGATTTTTCGGTTTGTATCTTTTTGCAAGTTTGTGACTCAGGGACTACTCTCACCTGACAAATAATAAAAGGGACGTCCTCTACATTAATGCGCCACTTTTCCACCGGTGTCACCAGAAAATATTCATCCCCTTCACGCTTCAAAATGGTTGAAAACATTTTTACCATGGAGCGGCGTCGAATTGCCCCGCCCTGGTAATGCCAGACCCCATTCTTATCGATACGCATATCCAGATCGCCATTGAGCACCGGATGCCAATTCTGCACCGGTGGCAGGCGGGAATGATCCCGCCCCTGCAGTAACGATTCAAACAATTTTTCCGGGTTGGTCATAGAATCCGCCAAGCTAGCAAGCTCAAGCACGTTAACACCCAAGCAATCGTTTGCGCGGCTACTGCCGCACACCACTGAGCACGCGTGCGTAGCGGGAAAATGTCTTCGGCAACAAATCCTGCGGTTTGTGCCTCTGCCAGGTGAACCAGGGATTACTGCTGTCGATTAACGTAGAGTCGATCAAGCGCAGATTTACCGCATCGTATAAAAGTAATTGCAGCCGCAGCCTATCCCGACCGATCTGTTCGAATTCCACAATATCCTCGTCCAGTTCCTGAAAGCTATTGCGGCCATCATGACTATCCCGCAGCAGGGGATATATTACAAAGGGTATATGGCGGGCTCTGGCGCTTTGCGCAGCTTGAGAAACAGACTCCGCCTTGCGGCCTTTTGTGAGCATGGGAAAATATTGCCCCAGCTCCTGGCACAGGCTCTGCTGAACAACCACTGCCGAGGCCTGCGGGCGCGCCACATAAATTGCGCTGTGCATGGGCACGACCCATCCCTGCTGTGAAATGACCTGCTCATAGCCAGCCACTTGCACCACCTGCACCCACTCTCGGGTTATTTGCCGAGAGTGGTCAAGGGTGCAGCCACTGGCCGCCAGGCCTCCGCACAGCAGCAAAATATACAGTCCACGCACGCACCATAACCGGGAGCGTACCCGGTGATAGTCATTCATATGAAGGTCCTTTGCCACAGCACCTGTTACAACAACTATAGCAACACCTGCTACAATGGGTATAACTTCACATTAACTATCGGCACCGGGTGCCACTGCTTTAATTGAAATCGCCGCCACTGACCCTGGTTCCACTCGGGTCGGTACCACCGGTACTGCCTACACTCTCACTGGTTTCGCCTGGAGCAATGTCATTCGACCTATTCTCGCTTGAGATATTGCCGATATGCACACCGACGTCCATGATAAAGTTCATCAGCCCATCCATATCCTCGACAACCTTGGAAAAGGATTTGGAGTGGTATAACTCCACCGCCCCCTGGGTCAACGCCCAGTAGGCTGCGTAAATGTAGTACGGCGGAACCCTCTTCAGGCGTCCTTCCTCTATGCGCCGACTGAAAACATTGTTCAGAGACGTCTGAATCGAATTGCGCAGCTGATGCAGCTCCTCGATCTTCTCCGGCGCCTGGTTTAAAGCGATGATTTTTTCTTCTAAACGTTGAAATAAAAGGTCCTTTTGCGGGTTGGACATCCGCGACTCAAAGTAGGCCCGGGCCGGAGCCGCGTAATCACCCTGCTCTGCCGCCGCTATGGCCTCCTTAAGCTTTTCCGCCAAAGACCGCTCGTAGTCAAACAACAAGCGTAGATATATCTCAACTTTCGAGGTGAAATGTTTATAGATAGTGCCCTTACCGATATCAACATAATCGGCTATCTGCTCTACCGTAACCTTTTCCTCCCCGTGTTCAATTAGCAGCTTTAACGCCGCATCCAGTATATTTTGTTCGCGCTCGCGAAACTTTTGGACTTTTTGTTTCGTTTTATCCATGTCATTTGCCTCGTTTTGCGCTGTTATTCTACCGTAAGAGAATAGAATTAATAGATATTTTCCTAATACAGGTCACGAATTTCGCCTAAATATTTCATCTAATCGCTTGATATATCATATACTTTTTAGTAACTCTTGGCTAATGACCGATTACAGCTACCAATATCCCACAACCCAGGCACTACCGGCATGTGCGGCAACCCGCCACAAAAGGCCCACTTTACGTTATATATTGTATAGTTTAGCCCAGCTTTAACTGGCACACTCACTCGGATTCTGAAGCATTAACCCGCACCTTAAACTGATTTTGATCAACTCTTTGCCAAAATGAAGCGGTATGGCAACAGGCATCTATACTTAGAAGCACAACCTATAAACCGCCATTAAGAGAGGAAAATCAATGGTTGCCCGTATTTCAGATGCCATGTCGACAATGGAACAGTTACTGGCGTGTTTGGACGATGCCTATTGGGAGGCCTCCACGATAGAGCGCAAAGACCTTCTCTACGATATTATCAGCGCGATCACCCAGGAACAATCGGAGTTAGCAAAACTTAGCATTCAGGACCACAGCCTGGATTATGAGCCTGTGACGCCCGCTTTTCGCATCGCCAGAAATAAGCTTAACAACCTGCGCAAAATGATGGATACGTGTGTTGTGAGATCGGCCACGGCCACCAGGCTGGAGCCGCTAATCGGTGATATCGTGGGTCTGATCACCCATTAGAAATCTAAAACGCATAACCGAACTGAATCCCCAGTGCCCGGCTATCATTGCCCTTAGCATAGGAAAAGTCGAATAGAAACGAACGCCAGCCGAACCCCAGCCCCAGCGAAGCGATATCATCGCGAGCACCCTCCAGGTCGTGGCGGTAACCGCCACGCAACCTCATCCCGGGGCTGACAACCCACTCCGCCCCCAGGGCCGCCTCCTGCAACGCCGCCTCGCTGCCTACCGGTTCACTGGCAGCCAAATCCAGATCGAACCCCAGTTGCAGCCGCTGCAGCTGATAAGCCACCCCCAGGCGCGGTCGCGGCCGTAGTTTCGCTACCCCACCCGCTTCTGTCTGGTAATTGTGGGAGACAATATCCTTTACTGCCAGCCCCACACGCCACTGGTCGCCCAGCTCCAGCGCTAACCCCACATCCAGGTTGCCCGAGCGGTAGGTTTTACGGTTACGACGTATACTGCGCCCCTCAACCAGCCGTTGGCTGGTCTCATAGACCTCCACTTGCCAGATTTTCGGACTCACGCCCAACCCCACCTTTTGCCCGTAAAACGTATATTCCTTGGAAAAAGCCACCCCCGCTTCGGCGATCGGCACCCCCCGGACATCGAAGAACGAAGCCAGATTATCATTGGGATCCACCAAATTACCGGCACCGTCAAACAGTTCCGGGTGCAACTCCCCCTCAGCGCCATCGCTGATCGAGAACGTCAGCGTATCGGCATAATCCTGCAGTAGCGCCACATCAGTGTCGGCAACTTCAGCCAACCCG
>JARROD010000015.1:0-3588 GCA_037384225.1 Exilibacterium sp. | reverse complement strand
CGCTTGCTCGGCTCCGTAATCGCCAGCCCCAGATGGATATCCGCACTCAGATCCCGATTGTCAATATCATCCAGGGCTTCCAGTACATCCACCGTCGCCGCCAACACTGAACGGGCGCTGTCTTCATCTCCATTAGCATTGAAATTATTGATAGTAGCGCTCAGGCGGCCATCCAAATTATCCTCTACAAACCCCTCGACATCGATAACCGATTCTGTTGTCTGCAGTGCGAGCAAAGGCAGATAAAAACGCCCCTCCTCGGACTCATCTTCATACTCATCGTGAAATGCCATCAGTGCCGGGTTGTAAAACACCGCGTGGTCCGTACTGGCTGCCGCCACAGTCGCGCCCCCCATACCCAGCGCGCGGCTGTCAAAAATGCCGTAGCCAGCGCCCAGACACACACCGCTAACAACAAACAGAGAGGAACCCAGACCTGCCGCGAGCGGCATTAGCCTGCGAAAGCCGCGAATAAAAAAAGTAAAACAACATTGCATCTAAAATTCGAGTGCCTCCGCCCTATCCAGGTCATTGATAATACCCCAGGTACCACCACCCTGAACAACGCGTTGCTTCCATTCCGAGACACGGTCCAAATATTCCTTCGGATTGACATTGTCCGAGCGCAACTTGGTCACGTTGAGCGCCTTCACGGTAAAACCGTCCAGCGTAAAATCAAAATCGCGCACAAAGTTCTTCGGCAGATCTTCCTTCAGGTCGGAAAAAATTAAAATATGTTTCTTTCCAACCCCCGCCTCATTCAAATACTCAATCGCCTGAAGAATCCCCCCGGAAATATCAGTATAGTCACTGCTCTTCACAGTCTTTACAAATTCAGCGATTTTCGCCGCAAATTCACGCTTCTGCTTATTTGATGTTGAAGGTCGCGTATCCAGTGTCACCTTCGCCACGATATCCTTTTCACTGAAACTGCCACTGTCAATTCGCGCCACAACAAAGGTATCTCCCGGCTCCAGATAAGCCAGCAAGTAATTGATAATCTGCTGTCCCTTTATCAATTCCTGGGTATAGGTTCCCGATGTATCCAACAGTAAATACACTCCCGTCTGGTAGGGGTGCGCTACATTCGGTACTTTTTCACTGCAACCGAAACAAAGAATACAAAAGCAAACAATCAGCGGCCTAAGCATTCTTTGAAACCTCCCGCGGATAAAATTCCTGCGCTCCGCCAATAGAGTCGGTTGTAGAAGCCGACCCACTATCAACATTGTTGCTCTCCTTATGCTTCGCGTTGCGCTGCTGCAATAAAGTTTCTATCCACAACGGCAATACAATCAACATGTCATACAGATTAATCACGATACCGCCTAAATGTCGACAAGCGTTGCCCACCACACGCATGCTGATAGCCAGTAGACGCAGCAAATACTCGATCAGCATACCGATTACATTGCGTCCGGTATGCAGCAGATATTCCAGAGGAATAGCCACCAGGGTCAGCGCCAGAGGCACAGTAAAACCCAAAAACATACTGGTTACTCGGGGAATCCACTCATTGACCATGGTCTCGGCGACAGTGCCGCCGTGTAGAGATGCTCGCAACGCGGCATAGTCCGAAGCGATCTGATCGCGCATAAATGCCAACCCCGACTCCACTCCGGCAAGAACCAACAGAATCGTCCCGCACACCCAGGCGATTCGGACCCTCATCTTATCGTCCATGGAAGCGATAATTGGAAACAGCCGCGTCCACTGCAATCCTTCGAGCAAAAACATACCCATGGTGATTTCCAAAAAGATAATCACCAGTGCGGCGACATCGGATACCTTCACTTCTCCCACTCTGGAAGCGGCTCCCACCATTTCCGACATCGGCAGAGCGATCAAATGAAAATTAAAGAAAGCGCCACCAACGGCGAACAAAACAAACAACAGCGCAATACCAAACTGAGTTGTATTGGAAGCTTTTAATTTGCGTAGCGCTTTATCAGTGCCTTTATTAATTTCCTCAAACTGTTCCATCTGCCGGTCTATATTGTGTGCGCGGACAACCAGTTCGTGTAGATGCTTTCCCAAATGGTCGATACTATTGGATAGTTTGCGCCAATACGGCGCCATTCTTTTCAGCAGTGCGTGACGCTCGGCCACATTCTGGCGGTGCTCTTCCAACACCTCCTGATGTTGCTCCTCTGAGGCTTGAAGAATATCCTGCAGAATTTTCTGCGTCAGGTCGTTGCCTTTTTCTTTTAGATGCAGTTTGGCAATAGATTCCACCGCCTGCACCCATTCCGGCGACGGCGGCGGCACCGTGCCACTCTGATGGTAGTCCTCATCGATGCGGGTAATCTGCTCCTGTATCAAACGCTGCAATTGGGGATAGCCGCCGAGATCTCTTTCGACGAATTGATTGACCCGAAAAAACTCCCGCTCCAGTTCCCGTTCCGCGTGATCCCGTCCCAGGGATAGCAACACATCCCGGTTTCTGATTTTCAGCCGTTCCTCGGCCAACGCCATAGAACGGGCGCCCAGACGCAGGCTCTGATGCAACAGACAGAAGAATTCTTTAATAGCACCGTGCGCCGAACGCCGGCCCATATACAGCGCCAGCACCACGACAAAAAACAGTATGACTGTCGTGCCCCAGGGAGGGGTAGGGAAAAGGTTATAAAGCTCAGACATAGGTTAAACCTCCATTGACTGACACTATTGATATAGGCGGACCAGTTAAAGACGGACCACAAGCAGTGAGCGAATCAGAAATACCGGCACGAGGCGCACCAAGCGCTGCCAGCCTCTCCTTCTTATAATAATGTTCAACCGGTGTTGTTTTGACATGAACCACATGCTCTAAGGGAAAATTTTCGGTATATATACTTTATCAGAGGCCAAACCCGTATAATGTGGCACAATTCACGATAAATTCGTCACGTTTTAAATATACCTGCATCACATATTGACTACCTGGCAACAATAAGTACAGCTTAAGGTCGTTCATAAAGGGCACCCAAAGCCATGTTAATGCTTTGATCTTCAGAGCAGTGCCTAAAGCATGCTGACCATAGCTGCTTTCGGGGCGGGTACTTTAACAGCACTTAGATCTCAATGTAATAGCAGGTATCGACTGGCGCACCATTACCTCTCTATATGAGAGATTATGCGACAAACTCCTTATCTCGGCGGGCTCCCTGTCACAAGTTTGCCGGGTCGAAAATAGACCCAAAACATTTGAGGTTTCGGTCTTCGCGCTTGAGATTTAGGTTTTCAGTTTGCCTCGATTTTTGTTCCTGGCAAAAAGCGACGACGCAGCGTGACAGGCTCCTGTAAGGAACAGGCGCCAGCGGAGCGATGCGACCATGGGCAAAAAGGGGCGTGTTTTGGAGGCCTAAAACGCAAATACTTTGGGTAATATATCGATTCCAGCTAAATTATTTAAACAAATATTGCTAATTAGTTTAAAGGTTTTTACGCTAAAAACTGGACGTTTACCCTCCGTGATCGATACTTATAAATAACTGGTGACACACATCCCCCCAAGTGTACGTTGGCACCGGTTGAGTTGCACACGCAACTCGTCTTTAAGGATGTTATCCTTAACGTTTCACTCCTAATGGTCTTGGCCCGATGCTC
>JARROD010000014.1:0-22069 GCA_037384225.1 Exilibacterium sp. | reverse complement strand
GCCTCGGACTTCGCAGCCGCCACCGGAGAGCAGAGCGGAGAAAGTACCCCCGCAGAGAGCGAATCAACACTCCCAATCCGCGACCACAACACCGCCGAAGTCCACAAACCCTTGCCATACAAGGCCTGTGATGTGGGGGGATACTAACCGAAAAAACTGGGGAGAGGTGTTTTACAGAAGGGAGTTGGTGGAGGCGGGGGGAGTTGAACCCCCGTCCGTCAGCACTCTGCCCTTGGCTCTACATGCTTAGATTCCGTCTATTCGTTTAGCCCTCAACTACCCGACGGGCAGGGCGTTGAGCGCGAGCCTGATTAAGTGTTTAGCAGCGCCACCTCAGGCGAGCTTTGCCGCGAGCTTGTTCTGTATGACAGTCGCGTTCCGTTTACAAGCATCCGTTAGCGACTGTTAGCGGGGATTAAGCCGCTAAAGCGTAGTTGTCGTCGTTGGCAACTATTAAGGTACAGCTTTGGATTAACGTGATTGGCTGCCATCACGACATGCACCTTGGGTTTTGTTACCGGCGTCGAATCCAAATCGCCCCCGGGTGTTCTATTTCGTCCTGTTTACCCTGATCTATGAATCAATGAGACAATTTGAAAAGCACTTTGTTGCAAAGCCTAATGATTCATTCATAGCAAGGGTGGCGTATTCTATACCAGCCACCCGCCTTTAAGCCAGACTTTGGATAAAGGTAGCCAAAATTAATACCGGGCAAACAAAGCGTACATAAATTGGCCAGATTTTCCAGAAAAGGGAATTTTCAATGTTCTCATGGCCTTCGCGCACTTCCATCAGTAGCCGGTCGCGGTGCATTATCCAGCCGACAAAGAGGCAGAACATGACCCCTAATAGGGGTTCGCTGTATTTGGTGGTGAGGTCAATGACAAAGCCGAACAGGGTGCCGAAATTGAAAATGATCATTGCACTGATGGCCAGAATGGCGAGGCCAATGATATAGGCTGCTCTGGCACGGGGTGTATTGGTTTTTTCCACCACCATGGACACCGGCACTTCAAGCATGGAAATGGAAGAGGTTAGGGCGGCGATGCTCATGAGCGCGAAAAAGGCAAAGCTTACCAGCAGCCCCACCCCACCCATGGAGTCGAAAAGCGCCGGCAGCACCTGGAAGATGAGATCGGGGCCGGCCAGTAGTTCGCCTTGCTCGCTGAAGATGGTGGCACCCTGCTGTTTGGCAACATAGATGGCGGGGATAATCAACAGGCCGGCAATAAAGGCTATACCAGAATCCACTAGCGTGACTATAACCCCAAGCCGCGGCAGGCTTTCTTCTTTGCTGAGGTAGGAACCGTAAATCAGCATGGTGCCGACCCCGAGCGACATGGAGAAAAACGCTTGGCCCATGGCGCTGAGGATCAGGGCAGGATCAGTGATGCGGCCCAAATCCGGCAGTAAATAGACAGCCAAGCCTTCCATAGCGCCCGGTTGCGTCAGTACGTAGAGGATCAGAAGCAGCAAAATCACAACCAGCAACGGCATCAGGCGGCTGGACCACTTTTCAATACCGTTTTCAACCCCGTTGGCGATAATCCACATTGTCAGGCCGGCAAATACCGCCGATGAGGACAGATTTCGGGGGAGGGAATCCCGGGTCAGCCAATCGCTGATACCGGTACTTCCAATTACCGTGGTGACCGGTTCCGCCCAGTAAGTGAGCATCCAGCCGGCAACAATGGTGTAGAAGCTCAATATCAGGCTGGCGACGAGAACGCCGTAGTAACCGATACCGGCACCCAGAATACGGGTCAGAGGATTTTGGCTGAGACCAGAGAGGGCATTGACCACATTGGACTGGGTGTGTCGGCCTATGATCAATTCCGCCATTAAAGCCGGGTAAGCGAGTAGAAACGCCAGAATAAAGTAGACTACGACAAAGGCGGCTCCGCCGTTGCTGGCGGTTTGGGTGGGAAAGCCCCAGATATTGCCAAGCCCTACAGCGGAGCCGGCAGCGGCCATCACGAATCCGACCTTGGAGGAAAACTGTCCACGTGCTGCACTCATATTACTGCTCGCTTTTTATTGTTTTTAACGGTTGCTCTACCGTAACTTCTCAATAACCCGGGGTATTTTTGCTTTCGATACGGCGGCCATCCGCCTGGTATTGTGCCCACCCGGAGTATTGAGACGTTACGTCCTACCGAGTTAAGCGCCTAAGAGCCATAATCTTGGCACATAAACACGTAGTTATTTTAACGAGTGAGACATAAGTCTCTGTTTCTGGCGATTCCAGTCACGCTCTTTTTCAGTTTCGCGCTTATCATGCATTTGTTTACCTTTAGCTGTTGCAATCTGGCACTTCACTAAATGGTTTTTCCAATACAGCGCAGTGGCGACTACCGTGTAGCCTTTCTGCTCCGTAGCCTGTTTCAGTTTGGCGATTTCCCGGTTTTTCAGCAGTAACTTGCGCGTGCGGGTCGGGTCGGTGACGAAGTGGGTCGAGGCGGTAGGCAGTGGTTGTATTTGGGTGCCCAGGAGCCAGGCTTCGCCATCTTTGATGAGCACATAGCTGTCTGTGAGCTGGCCTTTCCCCGCCCGCAGGCTTTTCACTTCCCAGCCCTGCAGGGCAAGGCCCGCTTCGATTTTTTCCATTAACTGGTAATCAAAGCGCGCTTTTTTGTTTTGTGCGATAGTGTTGTCTAACGTTTTTTTCTGCTTTTTAGCCATGGTGGCGGATTATATAGGTATCCCGGGATTCTGTCGCGGGTATAGCGACATCTCACTCGCTTTTTGGGCCTTACCGTCAAGGTCCGTTGTCTATACAATCTCTCCCAAATGGATATGGATTGCTATGACCAGACGAAGAAAAATACATGGCATTTGGCCCAGCCGCTGGACATTTATTCTGGCGGCGACTGGCTCGGCGGTGGGTTTGGGCAATATTTGGAAGTTTCCCTATATTGCCGGTGAGAACGGTGGCGGTGCCTTTGTGCTGGTTTATTTACTGTGCCTGGCGCTGGTCGGTGTGCCCATTATGATGGCAGAGGTTCTGCTCGGGCGCCGGGGGCGGCAAAGTCCGGTCAATGCTATGCGCAGTCTCGCGCTGGAGGCTGGTGCCTCCAGGGGCTGGGTAGGTGTCGGTTGGCTGGGAATGCTGGGCGGGTTTTTGGTGGTGTCCTATTACTGTGTGATCGCTGGCTGGGCGCTGGATTATACCTTCTCCCTGGGGGGCGGCCAGTTGCAGGGGGTGACGGTCGATACCGCCAACGCTATGTTCGAAACCCTGATGGAGGACCAAAGTGAGTTGGTTAAATGGCAAACAATTTTTATTGTAATGACCCTTGTGGTGGTTATGGGCGGTGTCGGAAAAGGGCTGGGGGTGGCCGTTCGGGTGCTGATGCCTCTCTTGTTTCTATTTGTGCTGGCGCTGGTGTATTACGGTTCCACGCGGGGAGATCTGGCAGCGGCGCTGTCGTTTTTATTTGGTTTTAGCGCCGAGGGCTTCACCTGGGGTAGCTTTTTAATGGCACTTGGCCACAGCTTTTTGACCCTGGGTTTGGGTTTGGGGGCAATTATGGCATACGGTGCTTATATGCCTGAAAAAGTGCCTCTCGGTAAAACCGTGGTGATCGTTGTCTGCCTGGATACACTGTTTTCTCTGCTTGTTGGGGTAGCCATCTTCTCGGTGGTAATCGCCAGTCCGTCCGTGCAGTTGAGGGAAGGTCCAAGTTTGATGTTTATCAGTCTGCCGGTGATATTTGGTGATATGCCCGACGGGCGGTTGTTTGGTACGGTCTTTTTCATGATGGTAGTGGTGGTGGCCTGGAGCTCAACGATTTCCCTGTTGGAGCCGATGGTGGCGTGGCTGGTTGAGTCGAAGCAATATAGCCGCATTCGCGCCAGTCTGCTGGTGGGGGCTGCGGCGTGGTTTGTGGGGTTGGGCACGGTGTTTTCTTTTAACGATTGGGCCGAGGTCAAAACGTTTTTCGGTGCGAATTTTTTTGAATTTCTCGATTTTCTTACCACCAATATCATGCTGCCGCTGTCAGGCATTTTGATAGCCGTTTTTGTCGGCTGGGTGATGCGCTATGAAAGCCTGCGGCAGGAATTACGCAATGAATCGCTGGCGATATTCGAGGGTTGGGTAAAAGTCTTGCGTCTGGCCTCGCCTGTGGGGATGTTGATTGTGCTGGTGACCACACTGTATTTTAAATTAAGTGGGTGAGACATTCCGGGGTGGGGGCCGTGCACGGCCCTTAGGTGCACGCTCGTCTGTGATGATCAATAATTTGCTATTTGAAAGAGATAACGGTAAGTGACAATTAAGGTTTTGCGTAGCGCGTTGGTGGCGTATTCGGCGCAACAGATGTTTGATCTGGTCAATGATATCGAGGCCTACCCGCAGTATATGGAAGGCTGTGTCGGCGCCGAGGTCTTGACGCGGACGGATACTTGGGTTGAAGCGAGGCTCGACCTCAGTAAAGCCGGAATTCGGCACAGCTTTATAACGCGCAATAGCCTATTGCCGCCGCAACGTATGGAAATTCGTCTGGTGCGAGGACCTTTCCGGCATTTGAGTGGTGGCTGGACGTTTAAACCGTTGGCTGAAGACGCCTGCAAAGTAAGCCTGGAACTGGAATTTGAATTCAGCAATAAACTGCTGGCACTGGCGGCCAACAAATGGTTTGAGGGTGTTGCCAGTACGCTGGTAGATGCGCTGTGTCAGCGCGCTGAAACTGTATACAAGGTTGGTTGACTATGTCTGATATCGAAATGATTTCCGTTGAAGTCGCCTATGCGCGGCCGGACAAACAAAAAGTGCTTGCGCTGTTGGTTGAGCCGGGTATCACCGCTTTTCAAGCCGCCCACCGCTCGGGGATAGTCAGGGAGTTTCCGGAGATCGATCTGGAAACGGCTAAAATGGGCATTTTTGGGCAGACTCTGGGGACTAAAGGGTTGAAGCCGGCGCGGGAGCATGTGCTACAGCCGGGTGATCGGGTGGAGATCTATCGGCCGCTGATATGCGACCCTAAGGAAGTACGCCGCAAGCGGGCTGAGAAGGCGAAAGCGAAAAACGCTTGAGTCATTCAGCCGCCGCGCAACTAGCCCTAACGCCGGTGGGGTTATTCCTGGGCGGTGAGCTTACTCTCCGCATCTTTTTCTTCATTGGGGCGATAGGCCCCGGTTAAATGTGTCAACTTGTCGTCGTCGAAAAAGATACTGACACGTTCTTTAGTAATATCGCCATTGGCATTTAGAAGGCTGTAATAATAGTCCCAGCGGTTCTGATTAAAGGTATCTACAACTAGGGGGGTTCCCATGATGAAGCGAACCTGGCGTTTGGTCATCCCCGGTTTGAGCTTATTGACCATTTCCTGGGTGACGATATTTCCTTGTTGTACATCGATTTTGTAGACCCCGGGGAATTGGAAATACGAGCATCCCGCCAGGGTAGTTAAAATCAGGGATGCCAAATAATAGCGCGTGGCTTTTTGCATAGCAGGGGTTCCACAAAGTAATCCGAACGGGGATAATACTAAAACTTTATTCATGCTGAGAAGAGCTTTCGGGGGAAAAATGGCAGTTGAAAACCAGGAACTACGCAAAGCGGGCCTTAAAGTCACCTTGCCGCGCGTAAAAATCCTACAGATTCTGGAAGCCTCTGAGCACCATCATCTGAGCGCGGAAGACGTCTATAAGGCGTTGATGGAAGCGGGAGAGGATGTTGGATTGGCGACGGTCTATCGCGTGTTGACTCAGTTTGAGACAGCCGGCTTGGTTATGCGTCACAATTTCGACGGTGGTCACTCCGTGTTTGAATTGGCCCGCGGCGAACACCATGACCACATGGTTTGTGTGGAAAGTGGCAAGGTCATCGAATTTCACAACGAGGAAATAGAAAAACTGCAGGAACAGATTGCTGAGAAGCATGGTTTTCAGATTACCGGTCACAGTCTGGTGCTTTACGTGCGCCCCAAAAAGTAAATGTAAAAAATATAAACTTCTTTTATCGCTTCTGAGCCTAATAATGATGATTAAAGCGTGCTATTTTAGAACTCATAACGAGGTAAGTTTCCCAGAATGAGTGACCAACTACAGTCCCCACCTCAGCAGCAACCTCGAGAACCGTCACAGTCGCAATCACAAGAACAAGCACAGCAGCAAGCCCAACAGCGACTTCCGCCTCAGAATGCGGGCCGGGTTAAGCCGCAGTTTAATCTGAACCTGGTGCAAGTGGTGGATACGGGGTGCGGTATTCTTCAGCAGGCGTTTTTCAAACAGCCCCGCATTAAAGCCAAAGCGTTGTTTAAAGAACTCAAGCATGGCAGAGCAGTTGCCTTGGGGGGCCTTAATGTGCAACGCCGAACACCGGGAGAGGGTGGTAAGGAGCTCCCCCAGGGCGCTGAGAACGATGAGGAAACAGCGCAAAGCAAGGGGGAAAAACTCAACATTCCACTGCGTTTAAAACTCGACAAATCCGAATTTCGCGGTGTGCTGAATTACCCCGTATTTGAAGCGGCGCTGAATGCCATGTTGATGCGCATCCTCCAGCATCTGCGTGAGAAAAAGGGTTTGAATATTCTCACTGATGCAGAAGGCACACATCTGATTCATTTGCCCGGTGTTATCCAGGTGGACGGCCAGTTTAATGTGATGGT
This sequence comes from Exilibacterium sp., assembly GCA_037384225.1. GTDB lineage: Bacteria > Pseudomonadota > Gammaproteobacteria > Pseudomonadales > Cellvibrionaceae > JARROD01. Next base: position 15,455 of record JARROD010000014.1, on the reverse strand, counting down.
TATGGCTATCGAGCCGGACAAAAAACGGGGTATGGCCTTCCACCTCATGTTTATAGACCCTGACCAGTATGAGGCGTTGAGGCAGGCCTAACCCACCGCTTCAACCATCTCTTTGGCGTGGGCACGGGATTGGTCGGTTATGCTGGCTCCGCCCAGCATACGGGCAATTTCCACCACTTTCTGCTCGCCTGTAAGTTCCACCAGCGTTGACTGCGCGCTTTTGCGGCTGGATTGCTTGGTCACCTGGAGGTGTTGATGAGCCTTGCTGGCGACCTGTGCCAGGTGGGTGACGCAGATAACCTGCCCCTGCTCGCCAAGTTTGCGCAGCAGTTGCCCGACCCTGTCGGCTGTCGCACCGCCAATGCCGACATCGACTTCGTCGAATACCAGTGTAGGGGTGGTCGACGTCTTGGCGGTAACCACCTGGATTGCCAGACTTACTCGGGACAGTTCACCGCCCGAAGCTACTTTGGCCAGTGGCCGCGGTGCTTGACCGGGATTGGTCGTGATCAGAAACTCCACTTCTTCAAACCCTTGGGGACCCGGCTTCCCGGCGTTTCGTAAGGCTATTTCTACCCGGGCGTGGGGCATGGCCAGTGCTTTGAGTTGGCGGTTGATACCCTGGCCGAGCCTGGGTGATGCATTGCGTCGCTGCCGGGTTAATTGCTCGGCGTGGTGTCGATAGTCGGCTTCCGCTGCCCGGGCCCGGGCTTCTAACTCGTCGAGTTGAGAGTCGCTGGCGCATAACTGCTCCAGTTCCAGGCCGAGTTGGCAATGCAAAGCAGGCAGTTCGTCGGCCTGAACACGGTGTTTACGGGCGATGTCGTAGATCGCCGACAGGCGTCCCTCCACCTCCCGCAGCCGTTCGGGATTGAGTTCAAAACAGCTTATGTGGTGTTCAATTTCCCGCCGGGCTTCTTCCACCTGGATCAGGGCGCTACCGAGCAATTGCTCGGCCTCATTTAGCGGCGACGTTTTTTCCGGCAGATTGTAAAGTAATTGCAGGGCCCTGTTGAGCCCCTGACAGAGGCTCTGTTCGTCGCTGTCACACAGGCTGGCCAACTGGTGACTGCTGTGAAGGATGCTCTCGGCATTGGCAAGGGTTTTTTGCTCGGATTCGAGTGTCTCCAGTTCACCTTCGGCCAGGGCCAGGTGGTCCAACTCCTCGACTTGGTAACTCAGTAGCTGTTGGCGTGCGCTTACTTCCTCTGCGCTATCCCGCAGCCGGGCAAACCGTGCCAGGGTTTCCCGCCAGGTTTGGTAGCGCTGGCGGACCACGGCCGCCAGTTCAGCGCTGCCAGCGTATTCGTCCAGTAGTCGGCGGTGGGTGTCTTTTTTCAACAGTGACTGGTGCTCGTGCTGGCTGTGAATATCGATGAGCATTTCCCCCAGTGTCCGCAGTTGCTGGAGTGTGACTGGGTGGCCGTTGATGTAGCCGCGCGACTTGCCTTCAGCGGTAACCACCCGCCGCAACAGGCACTCGTCGCCATTGTCGAGTTGGTGTTCCTTAAGCCAGGTCTTGGCCGCGTGGATTCTGCCGGTGTCGAAGCGGGCGTGAATGTCCGCGCGCTCAGTGCCCGCTCTCACTTTGGATGCATCGCTGCGATCGCCCAGCGCCATGCCCAGAGCGTCCAGCAGAATTGACTTTCCGGCGCCGGTTTCGCCGGTAATAGCGGTCATTCTCGGCTGGATTTCAATATCGAGTCGATCCACAAGGGTGAAATTGCTAACACTGAGTTGAGTGAGCATTGAGTAGCCCTCCCGAAATTTTAACAGTGGTTATTTATACAGTATTTTTCCTATTTTTGGCAAGTAAATCGTCGGATCGCAAATCGGCCCTTGAATCCGATAGCTAGAACCCCATATAAGCTCAACGGATTTTATTTGAACTATCGATCGACTCAGTGAATTGGAGACCGGTGTGGGAAAAGAACAAGATAATCTGCGTCCCGATGCGGTTGCAGAGCAGGCTGAAGCTGCAGCTGCAGGCGAGACTGAAAAAACTGTAGACGAAACTGAAGCGGGAAGCACTGCCTCGGCAGAGGGCTCGGAGTCCAGTAAATTGACGCTTGAGGATGCTTTGGCTCGGATAGCGGCGCTGGAAGCCGAAACAGAGGAAGCGAAAGCTCAGGCTTTACGGTTCCAGGCTGAAGCCCAGAATGCGGCGCGGCGAGCCAAACAGGATGTGGAAAAAGCCCATAAATTTGGGTTGGAGAAATTTGTCGGCGATTTACTGCCCGTTGTAGATAACCTGGAGCGAGCGATTGACGCCACCGAAGGCGCCGAAGACATGAAAGCGGTAACCGAGGGCGTGGAGCTGACGTTGAAGTCGTTTGTCGATACATTGAAACGGCATAACGTGGAGTCGTTGGACCCCGCAGGGCAGCCGTTTGATCCGCAATATCACCAGGCTATGACGATCGTGGAAAATCCAGAGGTCGAGCCTAATACCGTCATCAATGTGTTTCAAAAAGGTTACACACTCCACGGTCGGCTGGTTCGCCCGGCTATGGTGGTGGTTGCTAAGGCGCCCGCGAGCCAAAATGCGTGACAGCGCGGCGGGTGTCGAATGCGGGAACGGGCAGGCCGCAGGGGTTGAAATTACAGCAATCGAGCCAATATAGCCCCATAGTTAGCATGAGAATTCACAAGCAATAGAATTCAGAGGCGCTCGGCGGCCGCGGGCCGAAGTCAGTGAAAGTTTAAGTATTGCCATATTTCTGGAGAAAACCAAATGGGTAAGATAATCGGTATCGACCTGGGGACTACTAACTCTTGTGTCAGCGTATTGGAAGGCGGTAAGCCTAAAGTCATCGAGAATGCTGAAGGCGATCGTACGACACCGTCTATTGTTGCCTTCACCGAGGAAAACGAGATTTTGGTCGGGCAAAGCGCCAAACGTCAGGCGGTTACCAACCCCCACAATACATTGTTTGCTGTCAAACGCCTGATCGGCCGTAAGTTTCAGGATCAGGTAGTACAAAAAGATATTTCCATGGTGCCCTATAAAATTGTTTCGGCTGAAAACGGGGATGCCTGGGTTGAGGCCAAAGGCGATAAGAAAGCGCCGCCGCAGATTTCTGCCGAAGTATTGAAAAAAATGAAGAAAACGGCCGAGGATTATCTGGGTGAGAAGGTCACTGAAGCGGTCATCACCGTACCGGCCTATTTCAATGATTCCCAGCGCCAGGCCACTAAGGATGCCGGTAAAATCGCCGGCCTCGATGTCAAGCGTATTATCAATGAGCCGACGGCGGCGGCGCTGGCCTACGGTATGGACAAGGCAAAAGGCGACCGCACCATAGCGGTGTATGACCTGGGTGGTGGTACCTTCGATATCTCTATCATCGAAATTGCCGATGTCGACGGTGAGCATCAGTTCGAAGTGCTTTCCACCAACGGTGATACCTTCCTCGGGGGCGAGGATTTTGATCTGCGTCTGATTGAATATCTGGCCAGTGAATTCAAAAAGTCCAACGGTATCGACCTGCACAATGATCCGCTGGCATTGCAACGTTTGAAGGAAGCGGCTGAAAAAGCCAAAATCGAGCTGTCGTCCAGTCAGCAGACAGAGGTTAACCTCCCTTATATCACGGCGGACCAAAGTGGACCGAAGCATTTGGTTGTGAAGCTGACACGGGCTAAGCTGGAGTCTCTGGTCGAGGAGTTGGTGACAACATCACTGGGTCCGGTCAAAACGGCCATTGCCGATGCAGGCCTGTCTGTCAACGATATCCAAGACGTGATATTGGTCGGTGGTCAAACCCGTATGCCGTTGGTGCAGGAGAAAGTTGCGGCGTTTTTTGGCAAGGATCCGCGCAAGGATGTCAACCCGGATGAAGCGGTGGCGATTGGCGCGGCCATCCAGGGGGCAGTACTGGCCGGCGATGTGAAAGACGTGTTGTTGCTCGACGTTACGCCGCTGACACTGGGTATTGAAACCATGGGTGGGGTGGCGACACCATTGATTGAAAAGAACACGACGATTCCGACCAAGAAATCGCAGATCTTTTCCACGGCGGAAGACAACCAGACAGCGGTGACAATTCACGTTGTTCAAGGCGAACGCAAGCAAGCGGGCCAGAACAAGTCGCTGGGGCGTTTCGACCTTGCCGATATCCCGCCGGCCCGGCGCGGTATGCCACAAATCGAAGTGACCTTCGATATCGATGCCAATGGTATTTTGAATGTAGGTGCCAAGGACAAGGCCACCGGAAAGGAACAGTCAATCGTTATTAAAGCCTCCTCCGGTTTGAGTGATGAAGAAATCGACAAAATGGTTCAGGACGCCGAGGCCAACGCTGAAGCCGATCGCAAGTTCGAAGAGCTGATCACTGCCCGGAATACCTTGGATGGTTTGATTCACGCCACCAGAAAAACATTGGAAGAAGCGGGCGATAAAGCCTCTGCCGATGAAAAGTCGGCGATCGAAGCGGCCTTGACAGAAGCGGAAGACGCTGTTAAAGGCGATGATCAAGAGAAAATAAGCGCTGCGACTACCAAACTGACCGAAGCCTCTAGTTCACTGGCACAGAAAATGTACGCAGAACAGGCGGCGAATGCAGAAGCGGGTGCCGGCAAGGCCGAAACGGGCGCCGGTAGCAGCGAAAAAGCCGATTCCACCGCTGAAGAAGGTGTGGTTGACGCCGAGTTCGAAGAAGTAAAAGACGATAAATAAAACGGGGCCGCCACTGTATTGTTCGGGCTCAGTGCCACCAGCCGTGGTGCACAATTGTTGGCATGCGCCTTTGATGGACAGACGAGTGTTTTGGGCTGAGCGCTAAATATACCTTTAGTCTGGCGTTTCGTGATTGGCGGCTCGTTATTTTATATCGTAATACGTTTAACTAAACGACGCGGGCAAGTCCCGCGTTTGCTGTCTAAATAGAATACTGAAGCTGAAAGCGCATGTCTAAACGTGATTATTATGAAGTGCTGGGTGTAGAACGCGACGTATCCGAAAAGGACTTGAAGAAAGCCTATCGTCGGGTGGCTATGAAATTTCACCCTGATCGCAATCCGAATAACAAAGAAGCCGAAGATAATTTCAAAGAAGCCAGCGAAGCCTACGAGATCCTGGCCGACCCACAAAAACGTTCAGCCTATGATCAGTTTGGCCACGCCGGTGTGGATCCCAGCCAAGGCGGCATGGGGGCCGGTGCGGGTGGATTTGGCAATTTCAGCGACATTTTTGGGGATGTATTCGGCGATATTTTCGGTGGTGGCGGCGGCCGCCAGCGAGGCGGTCCAAGCCGTGGCTCCGATCTGCGCTATACCCTGGAACTGGATCTGGAGCAGGCGGTTAAGGGCACCACAGCGAAAATTCGTGTGCCGACGCTGACCAGCTGCAGCACGTGCGGTGGCTCGGGGGCCAAAGCGGGTACCAAACCGACTAGCTGTACTACCTGCGGTGGAATGGGGCAGGTGCGAATGCAGCAAGGCTTTTTCTCGGTGCAGCAGACTTGTCCGAACTGCCGGGGCAAGGGCACTATTATCAGCGACCCGTGCCGGGATTGTCACGGCCACGGTCGAGTGGAGGAAACCAAAACCCTTTCCGTTAAAGTGCCGCAGGGAGTCGATACTGGTGACCGCATACGACTGAGTGGCGAAGGTGAGGCGGGTGTCGGGGGCGGTCCCGCAGGGGATCTTTATGTACAGGTGTCTGTGCGCGAGCACGAAATTTTTCAACGCGATGGTAAAAACCTGTATTGCGAAGTGCCGATCAGTTTTGTGGACGCGGCCCTGGGCGGCGAACTGGAAGTGCCCACTCTGGACGGGCGGGTCAAGCTGAAAGTGCCGCCCGAAACCCAGACAGGTAAACTCTTTCGTCTGCGCGGTAAGGGCGTGGTTTCCGTGCGCGGTGGAACGGCAGGCGATCTACTGTGCCGGGTTGCCGTGGAGACACCGGTGAATCTCACCAGCAAACAAAAGGACCTGCTGCGGCAATTTCAGGATACCATGGGTGGTACCAAGCACTCCCCGCGTCAGACCAGTTGGTTTGAGGGGATGAAAAACTTTTTCGGCGATATGAAAATATAGCCAGTGACCACCCACACCCAAGTAAGTGAAAGACGATGACCGTAAAAATTGCAGTGACTGGCGCCGCCGGCCGCATGGGAAAAATTCTCATTGAAGCTGTCAATCACGCCCCGGGTGCTGAGCTGGCAGCGGCAATAGAGCGCCCGGACAGTTCTCTTATCGGCGCCGACGCTGGCGAGCTCGCAGCACTCGGCACACTGGGTATTCCGCTGGTGGGTGACATCAATGAAGTCATCGATCGATTCGACGTATTGATCGACTTCACGGCGCCAGTTGCGACTCTGGAAAATGCCTGTGCCTGTGCCGCTGCCGGCAGAAAAATGGTTATCGGCACCACCGGCTTTAGCCCCGAACAGAAAGCGAAATTGCTGGAAAAGCAAAATATAATGGCTGTTTGCATGGCCGCTAATTTCAGCGCCGGCGTCAATGTCTGCCTAAAGCTGCTGGATATGGCGGCTCGGGCAATGGGCGATGATGTCGACATTGAAATTTATGAAGCCCACCACCGCCATAAGGTAGATGCCCCTTCTGGCACGGCCCTGGCGATGGGAGAAGTGGTTGCCGAAGCGGTGGGCCGAAACCTCAGCGACGTCGCAGTCTACGGTCGCGAAGGGCAAACCGGGGAGCGGGACCACAATACCATTGGTTTCGCCACTGTCCGGGGTGGAGACGTAGTAGGCGATCACTCAGTTATGTTTATGGCGGATGGCGAGAGGGTGGAAATTACCCATAAAGCCTCCAGCCGCATGTCCTTTGCCCGCGGTGCTGTAAGAGCGGCCAAATGGATAGCCGACAAACCGTCGGGACTCTTCGATATGCAGGACGTTCTGTCGCTGCGATAATTTCTCAACCCATCCTGCCGGGCTCCATGCCTGGCAACTGTTGCATTTGTGTCATTTCTGGGGTTTAGTAGGCGCTTGAATTAGCGCGTGTCGTTTTGTGCCAAAGTTCGAAGTCAGGGATTAAAGTATTCCTGATAATGATCGATAGCTTAGATAGTTAATTTAGATTGTTAACTGGATTAGCGCGTTGCGCATTTGGGGCAGCAAGAACAATAGCAATTGGGGTAATGTGATTATGGGCATCGGGAATTTCTCGTTAAAGTGGAGGGTATTGTTGGGGGTGACCATAACCAGTGTCATTGCCGTGGTGGTTTCCAATATTGTATCGGTAAATATGGAAATAGAGCGTTTAAATGGCGCCATTAAAAAGGACTCATTGACGCTGGCCCGCATAGTAGGCGGTAATCTCACGGGTGCGCTGGCCTTTAATGATAAGGCGTCGGCGCGCGAAAACCTGAAAAATCTGTCGCAAAGTCCGCGCATAGAGGCTGCTGTAGTCTACGGTGACAAGGGTGCTCCTGTTGTGTGGTACCAGCAAAATCAACAGCAGAGTCAAACGGGGCTACCCTCTGAATTGCCCGCCAATGCGGAAAGCAAAAAGCTGGAAATCAAGAACAACCACCTGGAACTGTTTGAACCGATTATCGCCGATGGGGCTCGGGTCGGTTCAATCTATATGAAAGTCGGTCTGGATGAACTGCAGGAAGCTGTAAACAGCGCCGTGTGGAACTCTGTGGCGACAGTGATGGTGATTAGTATTTTGGCCGCGGCCATTTCTTTCATTATCCAGGCGGGCATTGTCAAGCCGATCAACACGGTGGTGGAAGCCATGCGGGATATTGCCGAAGGCGAAGGCGATCTCACCCGGCGCCTAAATGTCAGCACTGAGAACGAAGTAGGGGAACTGGCACGCTGGTTTAACACTTTTATTGATCGGGTGCACAAGATTATCGGAGATTTTTCCGTCACGGCCACAGAGCTCAACGCTAACGCTGAAAAACTCTCCCACACCGCCAAGGAAACCGAGCAAGGTGTGGTTAGCCAGCAATCGGAAATTCAACAGGTGGTTACCGCGGTACGGGAAATGGCCACGGTGGTGGAGAATGTTGCCCACAATGTTACTCAGACAGCGGACAACGCCGAGCAGGCAGATGCGGAGGCGAAAAATGGCAAAGGCGTAGTCACGGCGACCATGTCGCAGATTGAAAGCCTTGCCAGGGATATTAATGCCGCTGCGGATGTCATCGACAAGCTGCGCCAAGAGACTGACAATATCGGTTCGGTACTGGATGTCATTCGCGGTATCGCCGAGCAGACCAATCTGTTGGCGTTGAACGCAGCGATCGAGGCGGCTCGGGCCGGGGAGCAGGGCCGCGGGTTTGCCGTGGTGGCCGATGAAGTGCGCACACTCGCTTCCCGGACTCAGACCTCGACCCAGGAAATTCAGGAAATGATTGAAAGGCTCCAGACCGGTGCTCGTGAAGCCGTGCAAATGATGGAAAAAGGAACTGCCCAGGCGAGTGAATCGGTGAAGCAGGCGGAAGAGGCGAGCCGGTCGCTGGAGGCCATTACCGGGGGTGTGAGTTCCATCAAGGATAAAACCAATCAGATCGCCAGTGCCTCGGAGGAACAGAGCGCAGCGACCCGGGAAATGGAAAACAACATGGAGAATATTTCCAATGTGGCCCGACAGACCGCGGAAGGATCTGTGGAAATCGCTTCCAGTACAGCGAAACTGGCGCAAATGGCGGCAAATATGGCCGGTATTGTCAAACAGTTTAAACTCTAGTTCCGTCATTTAAACACTGATTGGGTAAAGAATTCGGCGGCGGATGTTATTCCCGACGGGCTTCGGGGAAGTAGAGTGAGATACTGGATAGACAGTGACAGCCGTTTTCGCATAAAATGCCGCGTTAGATTGTATTTGACCAAAATCGCGGCAACTGGCTACTCGTGTTAATGCTGTGTCGTGCTTAAAGATATATTAAAAGCGGGGTGAAGCGCGTTGTTTCATCCCGCTTTTTTACAACTTTAAAACCTGCGGCCCATGTTTGGTCATCCGCCAGGCGGTACAATCGCCAATGGTTACAAGCGGTTAATGGATGACGGACACGGAATTTTTCCAACAACCTCCGTTCACGCGCGACCTGCGCGGTAGCGTCTGTCGGGCGCCTGACAACCGAGGCCAGACAACTCACAGCCATATCAGAGGAGTACCATTTGACTACAGGGGCCCCCCTATCCGCCAAGTCCCAACCCAGGCCCGCTGTTCTGGCGCTTGAGGACGGCACTGTATTTCAAGGTAGTGCCATTGGTGCTGACGGCACCTACAGTGGCGAGGTCGTTTTCAATACGGCCATGACCGGTTATCAGGAAATTCTGACAGATCCTTCCTACGCCCGGCAGATAATAACGCTTACCTACCCTCATATCGGCAATGTCGGTGTGAACGCAGAAGACGAAGAAGGTGCCCGTATCTGGAGTGCGGGTCTAGTGATTCGCGATTTGCCATTGCTGGCCAGTAATTTCCGCAGCGAGGGGTCGTTGAGTGAATATCTGAAAACGCGTGGCATCGTCGGAATCGCCGATATAGACACCCGCCGCTTGACCCGGATTTTACGTGATAAAGGGGCACAAAACGGCTGTATTATGGCCGGCGACATTGACATCGACGCCGCCGTGGAAGCCGCCGGGAAATTCGCCGGGCTCAAGGGGATGGACCTGGCCAGAGAAGTCACCACCGCCGAACCCTATCACTGGTCGGAAGGCGTGTGGAAACTGGGCGAAGGCCATATAATGTGTGAAAACGCCCGCTTCAAAGTGGTGGCTTACGACTTTGGCATCAAGCGCAATATTCTGCGCATGCTGGCCGCGCGTGGATGTGAGTTGACCGTAGTGCCTGCTCACACTCCGGCTACCGAAGTGTTGGCGCTGCAACCCGACGGTATTTTTCTCTCCAATGGCCCCGGTGATCCGGAACCCTGCGATTACGCCATTGCGGCAATCAAAGACCTGTTGGAGACAAGCATTCCCATTTTCGGTATCTGTCTGGGGCACCAATTACTGGCGCTCGCCTGTGGTGCCCGCACTGAAAAGATGAAATTTGGCCACCATGGCGCCAACCACCCAGTGCTGGATCTGCAAACCGGCAAGGTCATGATTACCAGCCAAAACCACGGCTTTGCCGTTGATGAGTCAAGCCTGCCGAGCCGTGTGAAAGCAACTCACAAATCGCTGTTTGACGGTTCTCTGCAGGGTATCAGTCTGTTAGATCGGCCCGCATTCAGTTTTCAAGGGCACCCGGAAGCGAGTCCTGGCCCCCACGATGTAGCGCTGCTGTTCGACCGCTTTATCAGCCTGATGGAGGCCGGTGGTGGGCGATAATTCACTATTTCACTATAGCAGTGCACACGTACCGCTTAAACCGGAAGCCTTTCAATACCGGCCGTTTGAAATATAGATAGAACAACACACAGAGCTAGAAATGCCAAAAAGAACTGACATACAAAGTATCCTGATTATTGGCGCAGGCCCCATTGTCATCGGCCAGGCCTGTGAGTTTGATTACTCCGGCGCCCAAGCCTGCAAAGCGCTGCGCGAAGAAGGTTACCGGGTGATTCTGGTGAACTCGAATCCCGCGACCATAATGACCGATCCGACGATGTCCGATGCAACCTATATCGAGCCTATCGAGTGGCAGACGGTGAGCAAAATCATCGAGCGGGAACGTCCGGATGCCATTCTGCCAACTATGGGTGGACAGACCGCCTTGAACTGCGCACTGGCACTACATGCTAACGGCGTGCTGGAAAAGTATAATGTCGAGCTGATCGGCGCCAACCATGATGCCATTTACAAAGCCGAAGACCGGGACGCGTTTGACAAAGCGATGAAGCGAATCGGCCTCGAATGCGCCCGTGCCGACATTGTCCACTCCCTGAAAGAAGCCATGGAGGTGCCGAAAAAATTCGGCTTTCCGGTGATTATCCGCCCCTCGTTTACCATGGGAGGTTCCGGTGGGGGAGTGGCTTACAACTGGGAGGAATTTGAAGAAATCTGCTTGCGCGGACTGGATCTCTCGCCCACACACGAATTGTTGATTGACGAATCTCTATTGGGCTGGAAAGAGTTTGAGATGGAGGTGGTGCGGGATAAAAACGACAACTGTATCATCGTTTGCTCGATAGAAAACTTTGATCCCATGGGTGTGCATACCGGAGATTCTATCACCGTGGCACCGGCACAGACACTCACGGATAAGGAATACCAGATCATGCGCAACGCCTCTATAGCGGTGCTGCGCGAAATCGGCGTTGAAACCGGCGGCTCCAATGTGCAGTTCGCTATGGATCCGAAAACCGGGCGTCTGGTGATTATTGAAATGAATCCACGGGTATCTCGCTCGTCGGCTTTGGCATCCAAAGCTACTGGATTCCCAATCGCTAAAGTTGCCGCGAAACTGGCGGTGGGCTATACCCTCGACGAGCTGCACAACGAAATTACCGGTGGCGCTACTCCGGCGTCGTTCGAGCCGAGTATCGATTACGTGGTTACCAAAGTGCCGCGGTTTACCTTCGAGAAGTTTGGTGATGCCGATGCGCGCCTGACCACCCAGATGAAATCTGTAGGCGAGGTGATGGCGATAGGCCGCACTTTTCAGGAATCGCTGCAAAAGGCACTGCGGGGGTTGGAGGTGGAGTCAGCCGGGTTTGAACCCAAGGTCAAACTGAATTCCGACGATGCTCTGGCCAGAATTCGCCGCGACCTGTCCACCCCCGGGAGTGAACGTATCTGGTATTTGGCCGACGCTTTCCGCATTGGTATGAGTGCCGAGGAAGTGGCTGAAACGTCCGGCATTGATATCTGGTTTTTATGTCAGATAAAAGATCTGGTGGAGTGTGAAACACAGCTGTCTTCAATGCCCCTGTCCAGTATCGACATGCCATTGATGCGATACCTGAAACGCAAAGGTTTTTCCGACAAGCGTCTGGGGGATCTGCTGGGGGTGAGTGAAAAAACGGTGCGTGATCATCGCCAAAAGCTGGGCGTGCGGCCTGTGTACAAGCGGGTCGATACCTGTGCGGCTGAATTTTCCACAGCCACTGCTTATATGTATTCCACCTATGAGGAAGAGTGCGAGGCAGAGCCGTCGACGAGGGAAAAAATCATGGTGCTGGGCGGCGGTCCAAACCGCATCGGGCAAGGGATCGAATTCGATTACTGCTGTGTACACGCGGCGCTGGCCATGCGTGAAGACGGTTACGAAACGATCATGGTTAACTGTAACCCAGAGACTGTGTCGACAGATTTCGATATTTCAGACCGTCTGTTTTTTGAGCCTGTGACGTTGGAGGATGTGCTGGAAATAGTACACAAAGAGCAACCTACCGGCGTGATTGTTCAGTTTGGCGGCCAGACGCCGTTGAAGCTGGCACGGGCTTTGGCGGCGGAAGGTGTCCCCATTATCGGTACCAGCCCGGAAGCTATCGACCGTGCGGAAGACCGGGAGCGCTTCCAGCAAATGCTGAATCGCTTAGCGTTGAAACAACCGGCTAACGCGATTGTGCGCTCTACCGAAGAGGCCGTGCGCGCGGCCGGAGAGGTGGGGTACCCGTTGGTTGTGCGCCCGTCCTATGTGCTCGGTGGGCGTGCCATGGAAATTGTTTACAAGGAGGAAGAGCTGCGTACTTATATGCGGGAAGCCGTGCAGGTATCTGATGAGGCGCCGGTGTTACTCGACCATTTCTTGAATAACGCCATTGAAGTGGACATCGACGCGGTATCCGATGGTGAAGAAGTTGTTATCGGTGCCATTATGCAACATATCGAGCAGTGTGGTGTACACTCTGGGGATTCGGCCTGCTCACTGCCACCTTACTCATTGCCTGAGGAGGTTCAGGATGAGATGCGTGCGCAGGTGAAAAAAATGGCCCGAGAACTGGGGGTGGTGGGTTTGATGAACACACAGCTTGCCTATCAGGATGGTGAAATTTACGTGATAGAGGTGAACCCGCGCGCGTCGCGCACGGTTCCTTTTGTCTCTAAATGTATCGGTATGTCGCTGGCAAAAATTGCCGCGCGCTGTCAGTCTAACCGCACGCTGGCCGACCAGGGGGTGACGAAGGAAATTATTCCGGATTACTACAGCGTGAAAGAGGCTGTATTTCCGTTTAATAAATTCCCCGCAGTGGACCCTATACTGGGGCCGGAGATGAAGTCGACCGGCGAGGTGATGGGAGTGGGTGAAACCTTTGCAGAAGCTTTCGCCAAATCGCAACTGGCTGCCAGCGATGAAATTCCATCCAGTGGAACGGCGTTTATCAGCGTGCGGGATTTTGACAAAAACGGGATTGTCATCGTCGCTAAGGAACTGGCCGACCTGGGTTTCAAACTGGTGGCGACGACCGGCACGGCCCAGGTGATACGGCAAGCCGGACTCGAGGTTAGAGTGGTTAACAAAGTTATGGAAGGCCGGCCGCATATTGTGGATATGATTAAAAATGATGAAATCGATATAATCATTAACACTACCGAGGGTAGACAGGCTACTAAAGATTCAGCATCCATTCGCCGCAGTGCTGAAAATCACCGTGTTTACTGCACAACGACACTGGCTGCGGCCAAGGCGATCTGTGTGGCAATACGGTTTGGACAACAACAGCAAGTACGTCGCTTGCAGGACCTACATGGGAGAATCGGCGCATGAATAAATTCCCAATGACAGTGGAAGGCGCGGACAAGTTACGCGAAGAGCTTGAACATTTGAAAAAAACCGAGCGTCCGCGCATTGTGCAGGCTATAGCTGAGGCACGCGAACACGGCGATTTAAAAGAAAATGCCGAATATCACGCCGCGCGCGAGCAGCAGAGTTTTTGTGAAGGCCGTATCCAGGACATCGAGGGCAAGCTGTCACACGCACAGGTGATTGACATTAAAAAAATTCCCGCCGGTGACAAAGTGATTTTTGGTGTAACGGTGGACATTATTAACGTGGAAACCGATGAGACGGTATCCTACCAGATCGTTGGCGACGATGAAGCGGATGTGAAATACAATAAAATCTCCGTGAACTCTCCTATCGCGCGGGCATTGATCGGTAAAGAGGTCGGTGATGTTGTGGTGGTAAAAGCACCGGGCGGCGAAATAGAGTACGAGATAGACACCGTAAAACATCTTTAAGCAATGACTGTAAATTGCGTCGCTCAGCGGTTGATATTGGAAAGCTTCGGGTTGGTTTGCTTGGCGGCGCGAAACAATAAAGCCACTTTTCCGATTTCCTGGATCAGTTCGGCTTTAGCCTTGTCGCACATTTCTTTGACAACGGTTTTGCGCAACTCTCGATCGGCGATCGCGAGTCTCACCTTGATCAGTTCATGGTCTTCGAGGGCCCGCTCCAGCTCTTCCTGTACTGATTGGCTGAATCCCTTGCCGGCGATAGTGACAATGGGTTTAAGGTTATGACCGAGTGTTCGATAGTGTTTCTTGTGTGCGGTGCTTAATGACATAAAAACTCCTATGAAATTGAGGTGTTATTCTACCGTTAATTCCGATGTCAGAGCTAATTTTTACGTAGAAAAACGTTTAACCCAGAATAAAATAGTTGGTATGGCAAAATCGAAGAGCAGCTCTCGCTGGCTGCGTGAACACTTTAGTGACCGTTACGTTAAGCAATCTCAAAAAGATGGTTACCGCTCTCGCGCCAGTTACAAACTGGTAGAGCTGGATGCTAAAGATCGCCTACTGAAACCCGGGATGGTTGTTGTTGATTTGGGCGCGGCACCCGGTGGTTGGTCTCAGGTGGTTGCCGAGCGAATAGGTGACAAAGGCCGTGTTATCGCCTCTGATATATTGCCTATGGACACGATTGCCGGTGTTGAGTTTATTCAGGGGGATTTTACAGAACAGGCTGTACTCGATAGTATTCTGGGGTTGTTAGGGGGCATGCGGGCCGATCTTGTAATTTCGGATATGGCCCCCAATATCAGTGGGGTTGCCGATATGGATCAGCCTAAATCCATGTATCTGGTGGAGCTGGCGCTGGATCTCACTCGGCAGGTTTTGAAACCGGGGGGAGCATTTGTTGCCAAAGTATTCCAGGGTGAAGGTTTTGACGCCTTAATCCGGGACGCCCGCAACCGGTTTCGAACAGTGTTGACCCGTAAACCCAGTGCTTCGCGCCCCCGTTCCCGCGAACTTTATATTGTCGGCAAAGGCTTTGTGTATAGCTAAAGGCCTTTTTATAAATCCGGCAAAAGGATTGTTAATACCTTCTATAAGGCTTTTTATAAAATGCACTAATGGCTTCTAATGGTGTCTTAAATATTCCAACCGGGAATGTGGTTGCTGTTGTGCCTGAATGCAGAACTATTACCCCAGTTATCAGGTTAATTATATTGTCATACAGGGCTTGAAGATTGAGCGGGAAGCATGTTTTTATGGCATTTAAACTCTTATAATGGGTCAGAAGTAAAGGGGTGGAAACGCGCATTCAGTGTTTTTGAAGCCTACTCCCGTAATGGGCCTAAACCGAACAGGGGTCACAAAATGACCGCTTGCAAATGCTTAAAACAAGTG
>JARROD010000013.1:36491-37996 GCA_037384225.1 Exilibacterium sp. | reverse complement strand
TGCTGGTTTTCCGTTTGAGTCAGCGCTGTTGTCGCTTCGCTGGCATCAGGTTTTAGTGCAATGGCATTGCGAAATGCCTTTTTAGCACTTGTATAAGCATTGCTCTGAAGCGCGGCATAGCCTTTGGACATAGCTTTGGAAAAATCGCGATCGGTAATGGCCTGTTTGACAGCGGCGACTTTTTCCGTTACCAGTTTGGAGTTGGGATCCAATTGCAGGGCCTGTTCGTATTGCTTTTGGGCCGCTTCAAACTGTTTCTGCTTTTCCAGGTTCTGACCGTCGTTGACCAGCGCGAGTACCTGCTTGAGTACCTGTGCCCGGGCAATCTCCACTTGTGCCTCTTCGTTATCCGGGCGTATGGCAAGCGCCAGCGTCAGCTGCTTCAACGCCACTTCGGAGTCTCCCGCCTCAATGGCCGCGATACCTCTTTCGAGGGCTTCGCTGAACGTTTCCTCGGATTGTGTAACGAGCTGTTCAAATATTTTCAGGGTGGTTTGATACTGTGTTTGGGCCTCGGCAAATTTGCGCTGGCGGTAGCTTCTGTCGCCCGCCGCGGCAGTGTCCATTCCTTTATTGAATGTTTCCGCAGCCCAGAGATTGACTGACATTTTTTCCAGTTTTGTCTGCAGATCCAGAATTTTGGAGAGAACCTCTTGAGCTTCCTGCCTTTGTTTGGCGAGTTGAGCCTCCTGGAATGGGGATTCTATAGGCTTGGCCACCGGCACTGGCGCAGGCTGTGTTGAGGCCGCTGGTGGCGGTGGGGGCTCGACCGCATTTGGCAGCCAAAAGACGACGGCCAGCAATAGTGTTATTAGACAGAGAAAGCCGAACATCTGCGCCCGGTTTTGCTGCCACCAGGGAGAGTGTGCACTGTTTTTGGCGGCAGCGGCTTGTGACCCGGTTTGAGACAAAAGGTTTGTTGACGTTTTTGACTCTGCTTTTGAAGACAAGCTTACCTGCGCCGGCGTTATCTTCGAGTCGCCGGTTTTGGTATGGGGTCCCGGGGCCGGTGTGGAGGCGCTTGATCCGGGCTCTTGTATTGTTCCGGGCTCAGTATCCATAGACTTGATAAATGTCCTCACCTAAGGTGTACAGCCAACCGATGACAACTGTTTTTTAAATAATTCGTTTAGAGGAGCTGGCTGTACAAAAGTTCTTTTTTTATGGCGCAAAGAGTTGCACTGTGCGGGGCATGTCATGCCCCGCTGGCTTTTATTATAGAGTTATCACTGTGATTTTATATACTGAAATATCAAAGTCTTTTGGTACAGATAGAATTATTGGGTGTTTTCTGGGGAAGTGGAGACACCACCGGTGTCCAATTTATAGATATCGCGCAGAATGTCCCGCCACTGATCATATTGATTTTCCACCGAGCCCGAGAGGGTGATAGTGCGATCTTCCAGCTCTATGACTTGAGGTTCAATACTGGCCTCCAGCGAGTCTCCCAGCTCCTGTAATGCTTCAACGTGCATCTGTACCTGCGAGCGCTTGTCGAATCCACC
>JARROD010000013.1:34328-36409 GCA_037384225.1 Exilibacterium sp. | reverse complement strand
CCGGCGATTGCAACGGTGCCGGCGGCGCGGGCAGAGCCGTTATCACTGCCGGCGGCCGCAATGCCGCCGAGAATGGCCGCTACTCCGGCGATGGTCTGATTGCGCGCATTTTTTCTCAGCTCCCGCGCGGCGATCACTTCATCGTAGCTTTGGCGGCGCCACTCCTGGTATGGGGTCTCCATTTCCTTGACAAAAGTACCATAATAGTCCTGCAGCGTGTCCACAAATAAATAGTCCCTTTCGCGGATGTTGCGAATGCGGTTCAGCATAGGGTCATTTTTCGCCGGTAACCGCTTTATCTGATACTGACCCTTTTTATTCTGTTCCAGGTGATTGCCAAAGGCTTCCGGTGAGAAATTCTGGGCGAATTTTAGCTCGGAGATAACCCTGACCTTGCGGATTTTCGCAACGTCCATCTGGTGTCGGTACTTATATATGTCGTTGGCGATACGGTTATAGATGCCCTGAAAAGGTTCCAGGTCATCAGTGCGTTTGGGGTCGTAGGCGTAGCGGCTGGCCAGCGAAGTGTACTCGCGCTGAAACCATTCACGCCCGCTGGCGTCGTGCACCGCAACCAGAACGGTGAGTCTTTCTCCGTCTGATTGAATAATTTTTCCGTCCACAACAACGTCTACCGCGCTCTGGTCATTGGGAATAACCCGAACTGCCCCCCAGGCGGCGCTGGATTGCAGAGTTTCCATCAGGTGCACAGGAATATAGCGGGCTTCGGCCTTGCGGACTTCCGGAAAAATGACCTGGTCCTCTTTGTCAGCGGCGTTTTCCAGTCCTGGGTCGAAGATATTGATGCCCACATCAAGCAACAGATCTTCAGGTACCACCTCTTTTTCCTGGATCACGGGGACATGGGTGGTCGTTTTAACTACGCGACTGGAGCACCCGAGGGCCAAGGCGGCGAATAAGAAAATTAAGCACACATTAAACATTTGCCGTGACATGTTTATTCCTTCTTAGACTGATTTTTATACTTGCGGTATTCCTCCCAGAGTTTTTCCCGCAGTTCGGGATCCTTTTCGTTCATTGCCGCTTCGCGAATTTGCCGGGCCACCACATCATCGTCACTGCCGTCGGGTATATCTTCTGGCACGGGTGCCTGGCCGCTGTGTTTGTAGTCTCCCGGACGTGAGCTTCGGCCATCGGGACGATAGCCGCCACCGGAGGAATCATGATCGCGTGTGGGGCTCGGGCCGGTGCCCGGGATGCCGTTTGGTATTTCGTTGTCGGCCGTGCCTTCGTCATAGGGTGTGCCTCCTTCATCATAGGGCTGTTCACCCCCGTCTTCCAAAGCTTCTTCGCTGCCTTCCTGGTTGCCGCGGTTGAGTATGTAGCCCCGTTCACGCAGAATCATACCGTCATAACTGGCAATGGACTCATCGAGCTCACCCTCCAGCACGGCGACACTTTCCGAGGCTGTCATGCTTGGATCGCTCTGCGTTGTCCCGCCGCCACTGGCGCTTGGTTCATCGGATAAGTCTATATTGTCACTTTCCGCTCCCCGTTCACCACTGCTGATATCCTCGGAGGGCGTGTTTGAATCGCCGCCAGGTGATGAAGAGACTACCTGGCCTTGCTCAGGGCTTTCGTCGAAGACGTTTGAACCGCTGTTTCCGCGGTTGCGGCTGGGCTCACCGGCATTACCTCCCGAGGAGCGGTTTCTCTCCCAACTATCGGTTGAACCCGAAGAGTCCCGGTTTCCGGCCGTACTGCTGGAAGCCGTACTGGTGCCCCGGGAAGAGCTGCTGCCTGAGTTTTCTCCGTTCTGAGTCGAGGGCAGGCTCGGCATTCCACCCGGTATGCCACCGCCAACGGTGGGCATACCGCTGCTGCCGCTGGGCATTGATGATGCGGTTCCAGGGCTAGACCCGGAACTTTGTGAACTGCTGCTCGAGGATGAACTACTGCTTGAGGATGAACTGCTGGATGAGGAGCTCGAACTCGAAGGTGAAGAAGAACCTGAAGAGCTGGAGGAAGAATTTGTAGAGGGTGTTGGTATCGAGGGTTGCGATGTGGACTGAGTGGTATTGCAACCCTCCAGTGCGATCAGGCTTACTCCAAGCACCGAA
>JARROD010000013.1:0-34202 GCA_037384225.1 Exilibacterium sp. | reverse complement strand
TCTTTTGAAAACCGTTTTTTTGAAAACCGTTGTTTTGAAAACCGTTGTTTTGAAAACATAGCTTTTATAAGCTGTGTGGGTTTCATCTGCGACCTCCCTCGCGGGTGATGATCATTTGTCATCGGCAAACAGATACCGATGTGTGATATTTGTCGTCAATGCCGGCTCCCCTTTCTCAAACCGCGGGCGAAATTTTGCTATTTTCAGAGCCTTTCGAACTCTGGAGCGGATTCGGACGTTATCTTCGGGGTTAGACTCCAAAATATCAATATTTCTCGCTCTCCCATAGGGGGTGACATCAAAAGATACCAAAACGTAGGACTGTTCCTTATCTTCCTTGACTACCGCGGAATCCACCAGAGGTAAATCGGGCAGGGCGACAGGGTGGCCGAACAACTCATTAATCTGCTCTTTGCTCACATTGTGATTGAGCATAAAATCGTGGGATTCCTGATAAATGGCTAACGCCGACTGCCATTTGTTGAACAACAGATACCAGTCCCCCAGCTCCACTTTTGCCTTGGCTTCAGCCCAGGGCTGAGAGTCAGGGTTATTGGCATAGATATTGACCATGCGGCTGATTGCCCGTTTGCCACTATTGTAACTGTTGTTGATGTATTGTTCGAGGCGGGCCTTTTGCTCCTCGTTGGCGGTATTTGCTCCCATGCCTCCGGCGGTGCGCAATTGAAAGTTCGGTTGAGTTACGCCTTTATAGGTGGCCAGATAGTAGTTGGACACTGTTAAACCTCGCAAGGCGTCGATCAGGCGTAAATCGTTTTCACCATAGGTGTTGGCGATTATATTTACGGCGAGGTTGAATAACCTGTGGGCATTAATCAGGTGGTAAAACAAACCCGAACCCATGTCGAGCGCATAGGCGTTCAAATGCCAATTACTGAGCTTGTCGATAACCGGTAGCATGCGCGGGTCTTCGGCACCGAAGTTGCGACGGTGCAGCCAGTAAAGGTAGTGGTGCTTGTCATTGGCATCCTCCCAATCTCCCTGAGCCACATAGCTTTCAATCATTTTTTCAATGATTGGGACCTGATTCAAACTGTACAGTCCCTCATTGATACGATTGATATGCATGGCCCGCTTAAAGGCATCGATAGCCTCTACATGTTCGCCCTGTTCCTGAAATGCAACCGCTAGGCCAACGAGGTATTCCGAGAGTTGCCCTCCGTAGGCGCCGTACTCAGTTTCAATCCGTTCTACCTCTCTCTGGTAATCCTCTATAGAGTGGGTTTGTAATGGGGAGGTGGCAGCTTGCAGGTGTGCAGGGTTGTTACGGCTTGTTTCGGAATTATTTTCACTGACAAGATAATCCGTTGTATCCACTGGTTGCTCAGCGCCTGTCCCTGTCACTGCAGCGGTCGCAGGGAGTCCGATGAGCACATAGATGGCCACATGCCAACGACAACGATTTTTAATATGCACAGTTAAACCGCATCTATTTCAATGTTGATTTTAAAAACCCAACGACTCAATTTTAGAACGTGGATATTGATCGGGGTTCCTCCATATCCCTGCCTATACATGCTAAATACCTCTCAATTTAAGTGGATACTCAGGTCTGTAGAGGCGCTGTCATATCTAGTTTGTGAATACTTGCAATCCCGCAAGAACAGCTAGTCACATGGTGTGTCCCTTAGGTTGAAACTTTCCCTGCGGAAGGCCGACAGTCCTGGTGCGATACCTACTTTTACAGGTCAGCCCGCGAGGCCAACAGCATGGTAAGCATAAAAGCATGAGTACATCCAGGTCTTTGTGCCATTAAAAAGTATTTTGTGAAGTCCAGCCTACCAATATTTTGCACAGGCGGCCAACAGTATTTGAAGTATAGCTGAGTGTACCTCATTACAGACTAGTGGATTATTGGATGCCTATGAAAGTAGAAGGTCTGAGTGGCATGTCAGGATTGGTGGAAAGCCACTAGAGACCAATTAAGTTCGCGCAAATGCGTGTTAGTATGGAGGATCCAAGACAGGTTTCTGATAGCTGAGTCACAATTTTTATATATTGATATAATAAGAGTGCAGTTTCATATTGTTAAAAAATATAGAAAAATCGTCGTAAAATCGGATTCTGCTGCAGATTGTGAAAAGCGTCAGTACTGCTTCTCACAATCGGGTTTGGCTTCTTTATGATATTTGCAGCGGTAAATTGAATTTTTTTGAGTACATATTCGAGAGTGAAGAGAAAAATGGCAAACTTAAACGTTCATCCGGACGTGGAAAGTACAATTAAGCAATTTGAAATACCGGAGCGGTTGGGTTTTGGTGTCGTTATGGCCCCGGTTATGTTCCATGCCGAATTTCAAGATGGGCGCTGGTGGGATGGTGAATTACTACCCTATGGCCCAATTGCACTGGATCCCGCGGCAAAGGTTTTACATTACGCGCAGGAAATATTCGAAGGTTTGAAAGCTTACCGCGTAAATACGAATAATGCGACCTTATTCAGGCCGGAACAAAATTGGGCACGTATGAATTGCTCGGCACGTCGTTTATGCATGCCGGAATTACCCCAGCAGCTTTTTATGCAGGGAGTGCAGTTGGTGACGGCCTATTGTGAAAATATTATTCCACGGGTTACGGGGCAATCACTTTACTTGCGCCCATTTATGATTGGTACACAACCGGATCTATCGGTATCGGATTCGAACACTTACAGCTTTTATGTCATCGCGAGCCCATCGGAGGCTTATCACAACGGCAATATGCGTGTGTTGGTGGAACGGACGGATTCGCGCGCTGCTGTTGGTGGCACCGGTGCAGTGAAAATGGGAGGCAATTATGCGGCTTCATTGCTGTCGGTAAAGCGTACGCAGACAAAGGGACTGGATCAAACCTTGTGGTTGCATCCTGGCAATCGCCGCAGTATCGAAGAATTGTCGGGAATGAATTTTTTTGCTGTCATGGAAGGGGAGTTGCACACGCCGAGATTGAGTGGTTCTATTTTGCCGGGGGTTACACGCAGTAGTTTAATTGAGTTGGCACAGTCTCTGAATATTGCTGTGCACGAGAGGGATATGGATATCGATGATTTGCTGGCGCTGATCTCGTCCGGAACCTGTACAGAAGCTTTTGCTTGCGGTACGGCGACGATTATCAGTCCAGTCAGTGTGCTGGCGGAGACGGATGGCGGCGTGTATGAGTTGCCCTCGGCACCAGGGCCTGTGGCTGAAATGCTGCGTGAAAAATTGTTGGCTATTCAGGAAAGCCGCAGCGAGGATCTTTTTGGCTGGGTTCGGAAAATTTCTCCGGAGTTTTATCCATAGAGGTGTGCACGACCCTAAAAGGGGGCAATGGCAAATGAATGACGTTTGGCATCGACCCCTTTTATTATTTTGGCCTCGCTCATCGTTTCGTCAACTACGTTTCGTCCACAACGTTTCGTCCATTAACACCGGGTGAAACGATGAACGCGGCCATTATTTTTTATAATTTAACGATCATCTTGCCAATATTTTTACCGTCAAACAGTCCCAGAAATGCCTCCACGGATTGCTCCAAGCCTTGATAAGTTGTTTCTCTGTATTTAATTTTTCCCTCTTTTAACCACTGTCCGACATCGCGCCGAAAGCGGGTTTGTAATTCGGTGTAGCTGGTGACGATAAACCCGCGCAGTGTTAATTCCCTGGCTGTAATCTCCCAATAATTCCTCAGCCCCGGCGATTGTTCGATGGCGTTGTAATTGGCGATTGAACCGCAGCAGGTAATACGCCCGTAGCGGCGCATATTGTCGATGGCGGCTTCCAGATGACTTCCACCAACGTTATCGAAGTAAACGTCTATTCCATTGGGGGCGCCGGTTTTTAGCGCGTAGCGCAAGTCGACTTCTTTGTAGTTGAAGGCGTAGTCAAAGTGGCACTCTTTGGTAAGGTAGTTGACTTTTTCCCCGCTGCCTGTGCTGCCAATAACGCGACAGCTCTTTTGTTTGGCGATTTGACCTACCAGGTTGCCGACGGCACCGGCGGCGCTGGAGACGAAGACTGTTTCGCCTTCTTTGAGTTCAGCCACCTTTAATAGGCCCGCGTATGCGGTCAGCCCCGGCATGCCCATGACGCCGAGATAGGCTGACAGCGGGCAGGCGCTTGGGTCAAGTTTGCGCAGATTGTCGTTGCCAGAAGCAATGAATTCTTCCCGCCAGCCGTTAAAGCTGAGTATATAGTCACCTTCGGCGTAGTGGGGGTGGTTGGATTTCACTATCTGACCAACGGCGTCGCCCTGTAATACGCTATTGAGGTTGAATGGGGGTATATAGGATTCTCGCTCTTCCATTCTTCCGCGCATATACGGGTCTACGGTCATATAGAGATTTTTTACCCTGAATTCACCCTTCGCCGGTTCGGGCAATTCTCGCTCGATCAGTGCAAAATTTCGCCGATCGGGGAGCCCTTTGGGGCGAGACTGCAGGTGAATCTCACGTGTTTTGGGCATAGCTGTTTTTCCTGTCAATGATGTAATCGGCTATAGAGTAATGCAATTTTGAGTGGACACCTCGACAATATTCACTTTTTGTATATGTTTGATCGGAGCAAAATATAAGATTGTTTAAGTAGTGGAAGTGCGGTGTGTCGAGAGAGGTGTTGGCGAGTATTCTACGGGTAAGGTAGGGGAAATGCCATGTTTTGGGTATACTGTGTTCCGTAGTGGCATTATGCCCGAGGTGTTGGTAAAAATCGGGTGCGATGTCGGGGGCGGTGGTATCGCCCGTGCGGGACTCTGAACACAGAGTGTTGTTGAATGACCATTATGCAACGATAGGGTTATTTCAGGTTTTGAGACATTTGAGATCAAGGGTTATAAGGAAATGCCTCTTTTTATTCTTTCTATTTTAGTCCAGGTGGGATTTGCCGTTCATGCAGTAAAGACTGGACGTGACAGCAAATGGTTGTATTTTATTTTGTTGTTTCCTCTGGTCGGCTGCATTGTTTACTTAATTGTTGAAGTATTGCCGGATCTGCAAGGCGCCAGGGCTGTACGTCGGGCCAATCGTATTGTGATGGATAAAATTGATCCGGATCGAGATGTTCGAAATTCGGCGGAAAATCTCGAACAGCTAAGGAGTATCGATAATTTAGTGGACTATGCCAGTCACTGTTTAGACAGGGGCCACTATGACGAAGCGATTCGGGTGTATCGGAGTTCTCTCAAGGGTATCTATGAATTTGATGCCAAACTGCTGTTGGGTCTGGCCGAGGCGCTGTTTGCAAAAAGCGAGAGAGAGGAGACGATAAGTAATTACGAGGAGACGATTAAAACGCTGGATGTGTTGATTCAGCAGCACCCGGATTTTAAATCGGCGGATGGGCATATGCTGTATGCCAGATCGCTGGAGAAAGTTGGAAAAATTGATGAAGCGCTGCATGAATATGAGAGCCTTGCGCAATATTTTACCGGTCCTGAAGCCAAGTGCAGGTATGCATTGCTTTTAAAGCGCGTCGGCAAAACCAGCCTGGCTCAGAGTCTGTTTCAGGATATCCGGTTGACGGCCAAGCGTTCCCCCAAACATTACTCACAAATGCACAAAGAGTGGATTGATATTGCCTATCGGGAGCAATACTGAAGTTTATGCATGATTTTAAAGATAGTCATTTTAACGGTAACAGTCTGATTCTGATTGGGATGCCGGGAGCGGGGAAAAGCACCCTGGGCGTGTTGCTGGCAAAGGAGGTGGGAAAAGATTTTGTGGATACGGATGTGGCCATCCAGGTACGGGAAGGCAAAACCCTCCAGGAGATTGTGGATCAGGACGGGTATTTGGCGCTGCGACGTATCGAGGAGGCGGTATTGCTGGAGTCCTATTTTCCCAACCATGTTGTCGCCACAGGCGGCAGTGTCGTTTACTGTGAAAAAGGCATGGCGCATATTAAAAAATTCGGGCCGGTTGTCTTTCTGGATGTGTCCGTGGAGGAACTGAAGTCACGTATTCACAACTACGAAAGCCGCGGTATCGCCCGGCGTCCGGAGCAGAGTTTAGCTGAGCTTTTTCAGGAGCGTCAGAAGCTTTACCGGCACTATAGCGATATTATCGTGGACTGTAACGGCAAGCGAATGGAACAGATTATCGAGAAAATTCTTGAGGCGCTTGGTACTCAGCGCTAATTCTCCTATATGGGTAGCTGGGTGGTATATTTGACCTGTTTCAATGCGAAAGTGGAGTTTACCGAGGCGACATTGGGCAGGTGCACAAGGGTGCGCTTTAACAGCCTTTCATAATGATCGACACTGTTGACGGCGATCCTCAGTAGGTAATCCTTATCGCCGGTGGTGGAATAACATTCGACTATTTCATCCACTTCCTGAACGGCGGACTCAAATGCTGTCAGGGATTGTTCATCGTGGCTTTTAATCGTCAGGTAGGCGTGCACAGATACCCCTAGATTCAGTTTTGCCGGGTCTAGCAGGGTAACCCGACCCTTAATAACACCTTCGTTCTCCAGGCGTTTGATCCGCCGCCAGCAGGGTGTGTGCGACAGCCCCACCTTTTCCCCCAGTTCCGCCATAGAGTGATCGGCACTTTGTTGTAAGGCACGTAAAATTTTGCGGTCCAACTCATCGATATCGACGTGTGGTTTCATCCTAAATTCTCTTGGTTTACGGCTATAATATCCTAATACTATCGATTATTTAGATGTTTTTATAGGTGTTCATTGAGCCTTTTTGTTTTTATAGTACCTGCTTATTATTTCTTATCAATTGATGGCAGAAATTTGGTTTAGTGTGAGAATGGATTTACTTGAAACTGTTGTTCACCGTTATAATCTGCCCCCTTTATTGCTATCTGCCCCGTTGGGTGGGTTTATCTATAGGAGCCCCATATGTTCGAAAAACTAGCATTATTGCCGCCAGATCCGATTCTCGGTTTGATGACGTTGTATCAAGGCGACAATAACCCGGATAAAATGGATCTTGGGGTAGGGGTATACAAAGACGAAAAGGGGCAGACTCCCATCTTTGCTTCGGTCAAAGAAGCGGAAAAATGCGTTTATGAAGCCGAAGACAGCAAAGTCTATATTGGGCCCACAGGTACAGCTGGGTTTAACGCCGGTATGCAAAAGTTGCTGTTGGGGGAATCCCACGGGGTATTGGCCGCGCCGAGAGTGGCAACAGTTCAGACTCCCGGCGGTTGTGGGGCTTTGAGGGTAAGTGCGGAATTGATCAGGCGTTGCTCGCCCGACACCACGGTCTGGGTCAGCGATCCGACCTGGGCCAATCACATTCCGTTGTTGGGTAATACCGGCCTAAACATCAAACAATACCCTTATTATGATTACAGTAACCATACTATTCGATTTGATGAGATGCTGGCGGTGCTGGAGAAGGTCAAAGCCGGCGATATGGTGCTGTTACACGGCTGCTGTCACAATCCCTGTGGTGCGGATCTGGATCGGGATCAGTGGCGGGAAATAGCGGCGCTGGCGGAAAGAACTGGTTTTGTCCCTTTTTTCGATATTGCCTACCTGGGATTGGGGCAGGGGTTGGAGGAAGACGCCTTTGGCGTACGGTTGTTGGCCGAAACTGTGCCAGAAATGGTGGTGGCCAGTTCCTGCTCCAAAAACTTTGGTCTTTACCGAGAACGCGTGGGCGCGGTGACTCTGATGTCGGCGGCTACTGAACAGCTGGCAGCGACACAAAGCCAGCTGTTGGAGATCATCCGTGGTATTTATTCGATGCCTCCTTCCCATGGTGGCGCTATTGTGGAGCGAATTTTAGGCGACGCGCAATTGATGAAGCAATGGCGGGGAGAGGTGGCCCAGATGCGGGAAAGGATCCATGGTTTGCGGCGTATGCTGGTGGAAAGGTTCAACGCCAAAGGCGCCGCGGGCCGATTTGATTTTATTGCCCGGGAACAGGGCATGTTTTCTTTTTTAGGTCTCAATGCGGGACAGGTAAAACAGTTACAGCGCGACTACAGTATTTATATGGTCGGATCGAGCCGTATTAATGTCGCGGGGGTGAGTCAGACTAATATCGATTATCTGGTCGATGCGGTTATATCAGTGTTGTAGCTAACTTTTATATCTAATTGGGTGTGAACCACTATGACAGTAAAACCTATCGATTCTGTATTCGCTAATTTTTTATCGCAGTTAGAAAAGTTGAATTTGCCGCCACTTTATAGCTTGACGCCCGCACAGGCAAGAGCTCGTTTAAATACTCTGTTACCACAGGTGGACCCTGTGCCCATTGCCCATGTCGAGAATTTGAAAGCTACCCTTGGCAGTCACGATGTGGCAGTGCGTGTCTACCGTTCAGAGTCCACTAACCCATTGCCAGCGCTGGTTTTTTTCCACAGCGGGGGTTGGGTGTTGGGGGGGCTTGACGAATGCGACAATCTCTGTCGTGTTCTCGCCAAACAGGGGCATTGTGTGGTGGTGTCGGTGGATTATCGGTTGGCGCCCGAGCACAGGTTTCCGGCGGCAATTGACGACGCCTACGGCGTTGTAAAATGGGTTATTGCCAATAAAGAGCAGATCAATGTTGACGCCGAGCGGATTGCCGTAGGCGGTGAAAGCGCGGGGGGCAATCTGGCCGCGGTGGTGGCACTGATGAGTCGTGATCGCAGCGGGCCGCAGCTCGCGTTTCAACTACTGATCTGCCCGGTAACCAATATTGCGGATATGGAGTCGCAATCTTATCGAGACTTTGCTCCCGGCTACCTGTTGGAGCGTGAGACGATGGCGTGGTATAAAAATCATTATCTGGGCCGTGGTCAGAGTCCGGTAAATAGTTATGTTTCGCCACTGTTGAGTGAAAGTCTGACGGAGTTGCCAGCGGCGCATATTGTTACGGCGAGCCATGACATTTTACGCGATGAGGGCCAGGCCTATGCCGAAGCCCTGGCCGAAGCCGGCAACGCCGTCAGTTATATGTGCTATCAGGGGATGATTCACGGATTTATCAACTTGTTTTCAATGTCACCCCAGGCGAAAGAAGCGTTGGATGAAGTCGCCACTAAACTGTTCCAGGTATTGCACTGATTAGGGTTTATTTACAGGCTCAACCTTTGCGACTCCAGCATAGCCATGGCTTTGTGAGCGGGAATGGGTTTACTGAAGTAAAACCCCTGTGCCAGGTCGCACTGGTTGGCTTTCAGAAAAACCAGTTGTTCGGATGTTTCCACACCTTCGGCGACGACCTTGAAGTTGAGTTGTTTGGCTAAAAATATAATCACTGATGAAATTTGCATGTCGCTGTCAGATTCAGGTATGTCCTTGATAAACTCTCGATCAATTTTCAAGGTATCCACTGGCAGATTTTTCAGATAGCTGAGCGAGGAATAGCCAGTGCCGAAATCGTCAATGGCAATGCTGACGCCCAATTCTTTAATATGTTTGAGGATTTTCAGCCCTGCATTCATGTTTTCCATCAACAGGGTTTCGGTTATCTCCAACTCCAGTCGGCTTGGGTTAATTGGGTATTTTTGCAGACACTGTTGCAAAAATATCAGAAAGTTTTTGTCGGTAAAATTCGTTGAGGAAATATTGACCGCCAGGGTAATGTTCGGGTAAAGGGACTGCCAGGTTTTTAACTGTCTACAGCTGGCCTCCAGCACCCTGTTATCCAACTGGCTGACAATGCCTATATTTTCCATGGCCGGAATAAATTCGCTGGGCGGCAGAATACCCCGGTCGGGGTGATCCCAGCGTACCAGCGATTCGAAACCTTCCACTTGGCTGTCCATATTGACTTTGGGTTGTAGATACAAAGTGAATTCTTTGCGTTCAAGTGCATTGCGGATTTCGTTCTCGAGCGATAGCAAGTTGTGGGCTTCCGTGGCCATGGCTGAATTGAATACCCGATAAGTATTGCCACCGGCCTCTTTGGCCTTGTACATGGCAATTTCTGCGTGTTTGATCAAATCGTTGGCCGACTCATCCTGTTTGGCAATAGAGACACCAATACTGCAGGATATGACAATGGATTTTTGATTGAGTGTCAGCGGCTTATTTATCAGTGTCACGACTTTTTTGCTCAGCGTCTCGATCTGGGAGGGGGTGCTGGCTTTGCGCACCAGAATGGCGAACTCATCGCCGCCTAGCCGTGCCACCAGCCCCAGGATGCGGGTGGCATGTTTCAACCGCTCGCCTATTTTTCCCAACAACAGGTCACCTTGCTGATGACCAAGAGAGTCGTTGATACGTTTGAATTTGTCGAGGTCGAGCAACACAACGGTGAGTAACCCTTCGAATTTATCCAAACGCTGGACATCGCGCTGAACTTCATAGAGAAACAGGTTCCGATTGGAAAGTCCGGTCAAAGGGTCGAACAGCGACAGGCGCTCCATTTCCTGGGTATGTATACCAACCGTTTTTTCAAGGGATTCCAGTTGAAACGATAGTGTGGTGGTCGCCTCAGCCATATCATCCAGTTCGTCTCTGAAAATTTTCTGATGCTGGCGGGCCTTGATAAGTTCTCTGACATCCTGAAATTGTTTTTGTCCCAACAGTGGCAACAGCGCTGTCTGCTGCTTCACCCGGTTGACATAATGCCAGAAAAAGGTCACCAGGCAGATCAACAATAGGATTGCACCAAAAACAGACAGTGCTATATTTTCTTTGTAGATCTTGGACGCCTGCAGATAACTGAAGGGCTCCTGTCGCAGCAGAATAAACTGATAGTCTTGGGGGTTGGCACCGGGGACAGGAAAGATAGTGATTAAATAATGTTGCTCATTGTATAATAGGTGCTGCGTTTGCAGCACCAGTTCCCGGTACTGAAATTTTTGCGCGGCCTGAATCAGTATCGGCAGGTTGTGATCCATCTCGGGCAGGGTGACGACCTGAGCCTGCCAGGAGGGAATTTCCCGGTACTTGACCGGCGCCGAATTCCCGACGGATGGGTGGGTGATAATACCGGCGGTCGTATTTGTCAGCGAGAAAAAAGTGTCGAGTAGGTGGTCAATGTTCTGACTGATCAGTGCTGCGCTCTGGGGTGCAATACTGCCAGAGGTGGCAACGGCCATCGATGAGATCGGCATCAGTGCGTATTGCTGACAGCGACTTTGACATTCCAGGGTGAAAAATGCTTCCCGGTTGTTATAAGCCTGCGAGGTCCAGCGGGGTATTTTTGCAGGGCTGACTTGGTCGCTTATATCTCGATCATCTAGAAAGACTGCTTTTATGCCTCCTCCTTCATTTTGGCTTAATAACTGCAGGGTGTTCAGATTCCATTCGGAACTGAATTGCCGCCAGCTTCGTCTCAATAGTGTTTCGATTGCGATTCCCGCTATCCCTGATTTTGTCCTGGGGGACAGACTGCACAGAGTTTAAGGCAAGGTTTAGAATATTAAACAGGTTTTTTTCGGATTCTTTTAGCAAATTCAACAATAATTGTCTGTGACTTTGTTGCAAAAGTTGTCGTTCCTGCTCAAGTTGCTGGGCTTGGTGTAAGGCAAAGCGCCAGGATAAGAGGCTGAATACGACTGTTAGCATAAATGTGAACGCGATCGCAGATTTCCATTTCAGACTAAAAAAGCGGGGCTGATGAGGGTGTTCGCTCATTTGTGGCTCTGCGATAGGGTTGAAAATTGGCCAAGGGTTGTCGATATTTAAGGTAGATCACATCACCCCAACATATAGTACAGGACGTTAGAGTTCAGAGGGTAGTGGTAGGGTAGTGGTATATTAATGATCGGGGTGGATCGCAGGCGCCTTTCTACAACTGATAAATGGGAGGGCGTTATTTTGTACTCGACCCTGGTATGCTTGGCAAGGATTGCCCAAATATACCCATACTTCCCAGATTAGCTATGCTTAGAGTACAAGTATTAAGCACAATAAAACAAAATAATTAAAGGTATCAGTGTGTCGTGAAAAAGCAAGAAGTGAATCCGGAGCATGTGATAAGACAAAGCAGGAGTAAAAAAATACCTGTCTCGGAGTTGAGAATAGGCATGTTTGTCTCACGTCTGGATCGCGATTGGCTGGATACCCCGTTCTTGATGCAAGGATTCATGGTCGAGACCCTGGAACACATCGATATTCTGGTCGAGTATTGCAAGCATGTCTGGGTAGATGCGGTTGAGGACGAATGGGTGCCCCTGGAAGATCGGGGTAAACTGAAGCGACAGAGCCGTTCGTCGCGCTATATCAACAAAGTGGATACTCAACTGGAGCACCACCGTGCGCGGGGGGTATACCGAGAAGCCCGACGTATTACGAAAAACCTGCTCGACGAAGTACGCCTCGGCGGGGCCGTCGACACCGAAAACGCGAAAAGTACGGTGAGTCACTGTGTGGACAGCATTTTACGTAATCCGGATGCTTTATTATGGATGTCGAAAATGCGCAATCAGGATGAATATACGGCAGAGCATTGTTTGAATGTGTGCATCCTGACCATTGCCTTCGGGCGCCATCTGGGATTGCCAAAACAGACACTGCATCAGTTGGGGTTGTGTGGACTACTTCACGATGTGGGCAAAATGCGGATTTCCACTGAGATTTTAAACAAACCGGGAGCGCTCACCGAAAAGGAGTTTAGGGTGGTGAAAGGCCATACCATACACGGCCGCAATCTGTTGATGAGTTCTTCCGGGTTGTACCATGGGGTTGTGGATGTAGCCTATAGCCATCACGAAAAACTTGATGGTACTGGTTATCCCCGCAAACTCAAGGCCACGAGTATTTCCGAACAGGCTCGTATAGTCGCTATCGTGGACGCCTACGACGCGATGACGGCCGATCGCTGTTACGCGCCGGCGATTACCTCGACAGACGCCTTGAAAATAATTTTCAAGGATCGCGGCTACCATTTCGATGAGCAACTGGCGTTGAAATTTATTGAAACCGTGGGGCTCTATCCACCAGGCAGCATCGTGGAGTTGTGCAATGGCCAGGTGGGGCTGGTGTTGACAGTCAATAACCGTTACCGCCACTTGCCTAAAGTAATGACGGTGCTGGATGAAGACAAGCAGCCAAAAAAGGAAAAAGTAATCGACCTGTCCGCCATCGAAAGCGGCGAGTTGGGCCGGGATTTTCTGATAAAGCGCGTACTCAGGGATGGCTCCCACAACATCCGTATCAGGGATTTCAGGGACAAAGGCCTGCATTTAAGCCAGCCTTTTTAAATACCCGGGGTCATTCGTATTCGATGGCGATGATGTAATAGGTCTCCTCACCATCAGGTTTGCGAACAATCACTTCGTCATCGAGGTGTTTTCCCAGCAGGCTTCTACCGAGGGGAGAATCCATACTCAGTTTTCCCTGGCTGATATCGAATTCATCAGGGCCAACTATTTGGTAGCCGAACTCTACTCCCTGCTCCGTTTCCAGCGTCACCTGGGCGCCGAAATAGATTTTACTCCTATCGTCGGGAGCCCGATCCACAACGGTCACTTCATCGAGGCGTTTGCTCAGGTAGCGCACCCGGCGATCAATTTCTCGCAGGCGACGTTTGCCGTATATATAGTCGCCGTTTTCCGAGCGGTCGCCGTTTTTGGCGGCCTCGTGTACAGCATCCGTCACCTGAGGTCTTTCCACTTTCCATAGATGGGTGAGTTCCTCTTGCAGTTTTTGCGCGCCGATCGGTGTAATGTAGGGTGATCCGCGTCTCTGCGGTGGTCGCCATCTGGCCATGGTGCTATTCGCTCTCAACTTCTTAAATGATCAATGGTCAGTGGTTCGATGGAGTCAGTGGGGGAAATCCCGAAGATTTTTGCGTAGAAATACAATTCTCCTTCTAGTGCCCGTTTGATGGATTCGCCCTGGCGAAACCCATGTCCCTCGCCGGCAAAGGGCACGTAGGCGACCGGGATGCGTTTGCCCCGCAACGCGTTCACCATGGCTTCTGCCTGAGCGGGGGGCACCACTTTGTCTTCCAGCCCCTGGAAAAAAATAACCGGGCAATTGAGTTGGTCGCAGTGGTGTATCGGCGAGCGTTCCCAATAACGTTGCCGCTGCCGGGGATAGGGACCGATCAACTTATCCAGGTAACGGGATTCGAATTTGTGGGTGTCTCTGGCGAGGGTCTCCAGATCGCCAATACCATAGTGACTGGCGCCGGCTTTGAAAGTCTGTTTAAAGGTCAGGGCGGCCAGCACGGTGTAGCCTCCGGCACTGCCGCCTTTGATGGCCAGTCGTGCGCCATCCACCAGGCCTTCGTCCACCAGAAATTTCGCTCCGGCACAGACGTCTTCGACGTCGGCGACTCCCCAGTTGCCGAGTAACTGTTCCCGGTAATGTCTGCCGTAGCCGGTGCTGCCGCTGTAGTTCACATCCAAAACCGCAAAGCCGCGGCTGGTCCAATACTGCGTTTTGGGATTCAGGGAAGATTCCGTAGCGCCAGTGGGACCACCGTGACAGAGTACGATCAAAGGTGGCCTGTCTGTGTCCGCAGCGGCGAAGTCTGGATTGGTTGGCGGGTAGAAAAAGCCGTGCGACACACGCTGGTCAGCGCTGGGAAAACGGATGGCCCGGGGGTGAGAAACCAGCTTCGGATCCAGTTGTACGCCGGTTGTTTTGACCTGTGTGAGTTGCTGTCCGGTCAGTAGCGAAGGGTTGTAATACCAGACCGCATCGGCCCTCGTGGGGGAGGCGCCGAGCCATGTTGCCACACCCCCATGGGTGTCTCGGCAGCACAGCCCCGCAATATGGGTCAGTTCTGTTTCTATTGATGTCAGTGTGTTGGTGGTTGTATCGATGCGAACAAGGTTCCAGGTTCCGGCCTGGGTGTAGCAGGCTATAAGGGTATCATCGCTGATAAACCCATAGGTAGACATACCGAATACCCACTGCGGCGTGGCGAATTCGGCTTCCAGGTTGGTAACAGCGTCTATGTCGGAGCCCTGTTCCCCGGCGCCGCCACTGTCGGCCCACCGGTAAATATTCCACCAGTTAGTGCGGTCGCTGACAAAGAACAATTCTCCCCCGGGGGACCATTGGGGCTGGAATACCGATTCATTGTTGCCGCCCGCTATGCACTTTGGTCGCTGTGGGCGGCCTTGAGTATCGAGTTCGGCGACCCAGCAACGGGTATTGTCCCAGGGCATATCCGGGTGCTGCCAACTGAGCCAGGACAAGCGGGTTCCATCCGGAGAAACGCGGGCGTTGGAATAGAAGTCCTCGCCCTGAACCAGGGTCTGTGGCAGTGTTGAACTTGGGGCTGGGGTACCCGGATCGAGAGCACCCGCGTCCAGCTTACCCAGGCTTATCGCAACAATGCTATTGCGTGGCTCACCGTGTTCTGAGTGATCTTCGCATACACACAATAATCGGTTGCGGGGTTTATCCAAACTGAGGTCCGCATAACGGCGTTCGCCGGGCGGTGTCAATGGCTCTGGTGTGGACCTCGCGAAAGCGGTATTGAGATTGGTGTCTAGACGGTACAGGCGCTGATCGTCATAGAGAACAAAATATACGATCCCATCGGCAACGCAGTAGCTGCCGCCCCCGTATTCGTGCACCCGCGAGCGGGCATTGAGCGGCAGTGGTAAAATATCCTGCGCAGACTTGCGGGTCTGCGGGGGTGCCTGGGGTTGCTCCTGGAGTTGCTGCAGATGCTGTCTGACAATAACAGTGCGGCCCTTTTCCCAAGGGCGGGATTCGAGCCAGTAGAGGTATTCGCCGTCGAGACAGGGTTCGGCCAGGCGAACGGTTTTTGATACCAGTAAATCGGCGCTGATCGGAGAGCGCCAACTGCCGTAAGGGGCAATTTCAGTCATCTTGTTTAGAGTACCTGCTCAGTTATGTATATTAAGGGTCGACAAGACCGCCATCATAGACAATATTTACCGCCAATGTCCTTCGACCCGGAAAAACTCTTACCTATTCTGCAAAAGTATATGTCCCGGTACAACATACGGAATGACAGGCCAGGGTGTTGGGTGGTGGCCTACAGCGGAGGGCTGGATTCAACCGTCTTGCTGCGAGCTCTGGCGCTATTGCGGGGTGAACTGCCACAGAAGGTGAGCGCTTTGCACATTAACCACCGTCTTTCAGCTAATAGCGATGTCTGGCAGGGGCATTGCGAAGCAACCTGCAACAGCCTCGATATCCCTCTTATAACTGAGGAGGTCCAGGTCGCAACAAACGCCGGGGAGGGTATCGAAGCTGCCGCCCGCCTGGCCCGCTATAGTGTTTTTGAGCGTTATTTGCGGGAAGGTGATTGCCTATTGCAGGCCCATCACCTCGATGATCAGGCCGAGACTTTGCTATTGCGCGTGCTGCGGGGGAGTGGACCGCGCGGTTTGGGCGCGATGCCGCAGTCCCGCCCGCTGGGACGGGGGCGTCTGTTGCGACCCCTGCTGTCGTTTTCCCGCGTACAATTGCAGACCTGGCTCGACAGTGGCGGGCATACCTGGATTGAGGATGAAAGTAACAGCGACCATACGTTTGACCGCAACTTTATCCGCCATCAAATACTACCCCGACTGGAGCTGCGCTGGCCGGGATTTAAGCGGCGCTGGTCCGACACCGCTGCACTTTGTCGGGAAAGTGACCAACTCAACCGGATCCTGGCCTGTTCCGACCTGACGGCGCTCAACCCTCGTCGCGAGAGACTCGGCGTCAGTGTGGAGATTTCACGGTTGCAAGACTGGCCGCGGGCGCGTCGTTTCAATTTTCTCCGGTACTGGTTCGAAAGTGAATGGTTTGAAGGTCAGCGGCTAATCGGGAACAGCATTGCCACCCCTGAGCAGGTTCATCTGCAAGAGGTGGACAGTCAATTGGTGTTCGGTCGCCGCGACAGCCGGGCCCGAGTAGAATGGCCGGGTTGCAGCCTGCGTCGTCACCGCGACCGGCTTTACTGCCTGCCCGGGGGGAGAGGCAGGCAAGCGCGTCAAAACCAGGCGTGTTCCATGGCATTGGCCTGGCCGATTACTCCTGCTGGGTTACCGCTGGCGCTACCCGATGCCGGTCTGAGTGCGCAACCGCAACGGCAGGGTGCCCGACGCCTGGCACTGGCGCGGTTGCAATCGACCAGGGTCGAAGTGCGCTGGCGATGCGGCGGCGAACGTTGCAGACCCGAGGGGCGGCTCCACTCCCAGACATTAAAAAAACTATTGCAGGAATACGGTCTGGAACCCTGGTTAAGGGACCGGGTACCGCTGGTTTATATCGACGGTGAATTGGCGGCAGTAGCGGATTTATGGGTTTGCGCCGCGTTTGCGGCCGCGCCGGGCGAGCCCGGTGTACATCTGCAATGGGTGTGTGATTGAGCCGGGCCGGGCTTTCTGGTACCCTGGTGTCCCATCTTTAGATCGGCCGCCGAAGGATTTCCGGGATGGATGTCACCCCCACACACCTGGCGATTGCAGCCGACTTCTGATTCTATACCCAAAGCGTTTGAGATTTAGGTCTTCAGAGTGCGTCAATTTTTGTTCCTGGCAAGGAGCGACGACGCCGCGTGGCAGGCCCCACGTAAGGAGGAGCGACGCGGCCAGGGGCAAAAAGGGGCGTGCTCTGGAGGCCTAAAACTCAAACGCTTTGGGTATATAACTCAAACTCACATTGTTGCTGGACTAATTTGAACAATTACTCCGTGAGTTCCACGGTGTCAGCATTTATTGAAATTCAAGGCTATACATGACGCGATATATTTTCGTTACCGGTGGTGTTGTTTCCTCTCTGGGTAAGGGAATTGCCTCAGCCTCTCTGGCGGCGATTCTTGAAGCCCGCGGTTTAAAGGTTACCATTCTTAAACTCGACCCCTATATCAATGTAGACCCGGGCACCATGAGCCCCTTTCAACACGGCGAGGTCTATGTGACGCAAGACGGCGCGGAAACCGACCTGGACCTGGGGCACTACGAGCGTTTTTTGCGCACTAAAATGACCCGCCGCAACAACTTTACCACCGGCCGCGTTTATGAAACGGTATTGCGCAAAGAGCGCCGCGGAGACTATCTCGGGGGTACTGTGCAGGTGATCCCCCATATTACCGATGAGATCAAACGCCGTATCGTGGAAGGTGGCCGGGATGCCGATGTGGCGCTGGTGGAAATCGGCGGTACCGTCGGTGACATCGAGTCTCAGCCGTTTCTTGAAGCCGTGCGCCAACTACGGGTGGAGTTGGGGGGGCAACACGCTCAGTTGTTGCACCTCACCCTGGTGCCCTATATCGCCACGGCGGGGGAAACCAAAACCAAACCCACCCAGCATTCGGTCAAAGAATTGCGCTCCATTGGGTTGCAACCGGATGTGCTTCTGTGCCGTTCGGAAAAAATGATTGACGATGATTCGCGGCGTAAGATCGCGCTGTTTACCAATGTCGAGGAGCGGGCGGTGGTGCCACTCGCCGATGCTAACACCATTTATGCTATTCCCCGCCTGCTCAAAGAACGCGGGTTGGACCAGATTGTGCTGGAAAAATTCGGTATCGATGCCCCCGAGGCTGATCTCTCAGAGTGGGACAGCGTTGTCGACGGCAAGCTTAACCCCGAGTATCAGATCACCGTAGCCATGGTAGGCAAATACATGGATCTGCTCGATGCCTACAAATCATTGAATGAGTCTCTGGTGCACGCCGGGATTCACACCCGCACCAAAGTCAATGTCAATTATGTTAACGCTGAGGACGTGGAAGAGCGGGGATTGGAGGTTTTACAGGGCGTCGACGCAATTCTGGTGCCTGGCGGCTTTGGTGAGCGCGGTATAGAAGGCAAGTTAATGGCGGTCCAGTATGCGCGCGAGAACAAAGTTCCCTACCTGGGAATCTGCCTGGGAATGCAGTCTGCGGTGATTGAATTCTGTCGCAATGTGTTGAACCTGAAAGAGGCCAACAGCACCGAATTTGACAAGAAGACGCCGCATCCGGTGATAGGCCTGATTACTGAGTGGGTAACCAAGGACGGTTCCCGGGAAACCCGCGACGAAGGTTCCGACCTCGGCGGCACTATGCGCCTTGGCGCTCAGGAATGTCGTTTGGTCAACGGGGCCAAAACGAGTGAAATATACGGCGCCGGTGTCATCGTGGAGCGCCATCGCCACCGCTACGAAGTGAACAATCACTATGTCGATCAGCTGCAGCAGGCGGGGCTGCGGGTTGGTGGCTGGTCAGCCGACGACACACTGGTGGAAGTCGTCGAATTGGTGGACCACCCCTGGTTTATCGCCTGCCAGTTTCACCCTGAATTTACCTCGACCCCCCGTGATGGCCACCCATTGTTTATCAGCTTTGTACAGGCGGCGCTGAATAATCAGGCTTAGGGAAGCCACGGTGCCAAAGATGCAGTACAATCCCCCGGTTTACTGATTTGGGGTTCTATGCTGAGGAAATTATGGGACTATGAGCCATAAAATGGTTGAAATCGAAGCGCTGCAGGTCGCCAATGACAAGCCGTTTGTGTTGTTTGGCGGTGTGAACGTCTTGGAGTCACGGGATCTCGCACTGCGGGTAGCGGAGCATTATGTTGAAGTGACCCGGAAACTGGGAATTCCCTATGTCTTCAAGGCCTCTTTTGACAAGGCAAACCGCTCTTCGATTCACTCCTATCGCGGCCCGGGGCTGGAAGCCGGACTTGCTATCCTGGAGGAAATTAAACAGACTTTTTCAGTGCCCTTGATCACCGATGTTCATGAACCTCACCAGGCGGCTGTGGTGGCGCAAGTGTGTGATGTCATTCAATTGCCGGCGTTTTTGGCACGGCAGACAGATCTGGTTGAGGCTATGGCGAAAACCGCAGCGGTGATCAATATCAAAAAACCCCAGTTCATCAGTCCTCCGCAGATGGCCAACATCGTTGAGAAATTCAACGAGTGCGGCAATCAAAAGCTAATCTTGTGTGAGCGCGGCACCTGCTTTGGCTACGACAACCTGGTGGTGGACATGCTGGGTTTTCGCACCATGAAAGAACTGGGCGGAGGGCTGCCGCTGATTTTCGATGTGACCCATTCGCTGCAATGCCGGGATCCATCCGGTGCCGCCTCCGGGGGGCGCCGCCGACAAGTGGTGGAATTGGCCCGGGCGGGTATAGCCATGGGTATTGCGGGATTATTCCTAGAGGCGCACCCAGCGCCCGATAAAGCCAAGTGCGACGGCCCCAGTGCGCTCCCCCTGGAGCGTCTGGAAGATTTTCTAACACAGGTGAAGGCGGTGGATGATGTGGTAAAAAGACTCCCCGCTATAGACATTCAATAGCAGAATATTTTGCAATCTCCGGAGTGAACATGAGCAAAATTGTTGACGTAAGGGCTTTTGAGGTTTTAGACAGCCGTGGTAATCCCACAGTGAATGCCGACGTGATTCTGGCTTCCGGCGCGGTCGGTTCCGCCTGCGCGCCTTCCGGCGCATCAACCGGTTCCCGGGAAGCCCTGGAACTGCGTGACGGCGATAAAGCGCGTTATCTTGGCAAGGGTGTTTTGAAAGCGGTTGAAAATATAAACACCATTATTAAACCCCTGCTTACCGGCAAAGATGCAGCCGAACAAAGGGAACTGGACAATGCCATGATCGAGGCCGACGGTACTGAGAATAAATCCGTGTTCGGCGCTAACGCGATACTGGCTGTTTCGCTGGCGGCGGCGAAGGCGGCGGCGGCGGAAAAAAAGGTACCTCTGTATCAGCATATCGCCGCGCTCAATGGCACCGAAGGGCAGTACACCATGCCGGTGCCGATGATGAATATTCTCAACGGCGGCGAGCACGCCGACAACAACGTGGATATTCAGGAGTTTATGATTCAACCGGTCAAAGCGACCCGTTTTGCCGATGCGCTGCGCCAGGGCGCTGAGATCTTCCACACCCTGAAAAAAGTGTTGAGTGAGCGCGGGCTTAATACGGCTGTAGGCGATGAGGGTGGTTTTGCCCCTAATCTACCCTCCAACGAAGCGGCGCTGGAAGTGATCGCCGAAGCGGTAGCGAAAGCGGGTTATCAACTGGGAGAGGACATAACACTGGCACTGGACTGCGCCTCATCTGAATTCTACCAGGATGGCAAGTACAACCTGGCCGGGGAGGGGAAAGTATACAGTGCCTCTGAATTTGCCGACTATTTGAACGGGCTGGCGACCAAATATCCGATCCTATCCATTGAAGACGGTATGGATGAAAGTGATTGGGACGGCTGGGCGGAACTGACCGAAAAAGCCGGTTCCAGATTGCAACTGGTGGGTGACGATTTGTTTGTTACCAATACCCGGATTCTTAAACAGGGGATCGACAAGGGGATCGCCAATTCGATTTTGATCAAGTTTAACCAGATCGGATCTCTGTCGGAAACCCTCGATGCCATTGCCATGGCCAAGGACGCCGGTTACACCGCGGTGATCTCCCACCGCTCGGGCGAAACCGAGGATACCACGATTGCGGATCTGGCGGTGGCGACAGCGGCCGGGCAGATTAAAACCGGGTCACTATGCCGTTCTGACCGGGTGGCAAAGTACAACCGTCTGTTGCGAATAGAGGCGGAACTGGAAGGCAAGGCTCCCTATCGCGGGCGCAGTGAATTTAAAACCTGATCGAAGTCATAAATACCCCGGGGGTATTGGGCCGCCTGGCATTGTGCTGATCCCAGGTTATGGAGAAGTTACAGAACGACTACGGTTGTTGTAGCCATGATAACGGTTGTGGAGGCTAAGCCGCTTTAGCAATGAAAGGGCTCTTGGCAGTACTATTGGTTCTGATTGCCGCGCTTCAATACCGGTTGTGGGTTGGAGAAGGCAGTTTTGCGGATATCGCCAGGCTGGAACGGGAAATTCAACAGCAACAGGCGGAAAACAGCCATCTCAAGGAACGCAACCGTGTACTCGCCGTGGAAGTCAAGGAGTTGAAATCCGGGCTGGACAGTGTTGAAGAGCGGGCCAGATCCGATATGGGGATGATACGACGGGGTGAAACCTATTATATGATTATGAAAGAAACTCCTGCTTTGCCCCGCAATTAGTGGCTGATAGGGCGTTTAATTGCTGGGCCGGGCATTAGCGACTAACTACCCTGAGGGGCTCTGTGTCCAATGACTGACTCTCCCGCTTACTGGGCTATTGTCCCCGCCGCCGGCGTGGGTTCGCGGATGGGGGCTGAAATCCCCAAACAGTATTTGCACCTGCTCGGCAAACCGCTTATTGAGCATACGCTGATGCGACTATTGCAGTTTTCAGCTCTGCAGGGGGTGATCGTTGCTGTGAGCCCCTACGATAAGTACTGGCGGTGGTTACCGATTTCCCGCCACCCAAAAGTGTGTACCGTCGAAGGCGGACATGAGCGCGGTGATTCAGTGCGCAATGCATTACGGCTACTGGGGGACAGGCTCGATAAACTTGACTGGGTTTTGGTTCACGACGCAGCGCGGCCCTGTATTCGGCAGGAAAATATACACACACTATGTAACGAAGTCGATGAGCACCTGGTCGGGGGGATTTTGGGGACCCCCGTTAGTGACACGATCAAGCGGGTGAACGAGAATTTCGGCATTGTCGATACCGTCGACCGGCGTGCCTTGTGGCGAGCGCAAACACCGCAAATATTCCGCTACGGTCTTCTCCGCGAGGCGCTGGAATTGGCGGCACGGGAATCTCGGCTGGTTACCGATGAGGCTTCGGCCTTGGAAGCCATGGATTATTGTCCGTTGATGGTGGAAGGACGGTGCGACAATATTAAAGTTACTCGGCCGGAGGATCTCGCTATGGCGGAGTTGATTCTGCACACACAGGGAAAAGTGTCCGACAATGGCATTGTGCCCGTTGATTTGTCCTTGGGAAGGGCATAGTGGGGGTGGAATATAGTGGGGGTGGAATATTGAGTAGGAAAACTGAGGTGTAAATGATACGGATAGGCAATGGTTATGATGTCCACGCCTTTGGCCAGGGGGATAAAATCGTTATCGGTGGCGTAGTGATACCCCATACCCAAGGGCTGATTGCTCACTCCGATGGAGACGTTCTGTTGCACGCCCTGTGTGACGCCTTGCTGGGTGCTGCCGCGCTGGGGGATATCGGTCGCCATTTTCCCGATACCGACCCCCAGTACAAGAGCGCCAAC
This sequence comes from Exilibacterium sp., assembly GCA_037384225.1. Lineage (GTDB taxonomy): Bacteria > Pseudomonadota > Gammaproteobacteria > Pseudomonadales > Cellvibrionaceae > JARROD01. Next base: position 11,277 of record JARROD010000013.1, on the reverse strand, counting down.
AGCCGTACGTTGTTGCGCTTGGTTTACCGCAAGGTCAAATTTGCCGGCTGGCGTCCGCTCAATGCTGACATGACGGTTGTGGCACAGGCTCCGAAACTGGCCCCTCACGTTAAGTCCATGGTGGAAAATATCGCCGCGGATATGGACGTTCAACCTAACCAGGTCAACGTAAAGGCGACTACCACTGAATGGCTGGGGTTTACCGGCCGCGAAGAAGGGATAGCGGCTTACGCCGTGGTTTTATTGGAGTCTTTACCGCCTTCGTTGGTTACGCACCAGTAACGATTTATCGACAGCCGGATCCCGCGAATTGATGCCTATGACTGCGCCTTTTTCCCTGGAATTTCCCTACGTATTGGGTGCGCCATCATCGGTGGCCTTATTTCGCACCCAACTGGATGATTTTCAAGTCGATGAGCAAATCGATAGTGAACCCAGTGGTGAGGGAGAACATGTTTTCCTTCATTTGCGCAAAAAGGGTGAGAATACTGATTGGCTGGCACGCCAAATCGCCCGTCTGGCGGGTGTTAAACCCATGGATGTGGGCTATTGCGGTCTCAAAGACAGGCGTGGGGTTTGCAGCCAGTGGTTCAGTGTCTATTTACCTGGGCCTGCATCCAGCATTGAGCCGCCCCGGTGGCAGACGTTGAATTCCGAAACAGTGGACGTTTTAGCCGTGTCCCGGCATCAGCGTAAATTGCGTCGTGGCGGGCATCGCGCCAATAGGTTTAGTATTCGGCTACGTAAATTTTCATCGGAGGTTTCAACGCCTGTTTCTGTGACAGACCCAACCACAGTTTCAACAGTTTCAACAGTTTCAACAGCTTCAACCACAGCTTCAACCACAGCTCCAACCACAGCTCCAACCACGCAGTTGACATTGTTCGAAGAGGTTGAAAAGCGGCTATTGGCAATCAAGCGTCGCGGGGTCCCCAATTACTTCGGCGAACAACGATTTGGCCATGGTGGCAACAATCTGACGCTTGCCGACCGATATCTCAGCGGAGCCGAACCGATTCGCGATCGCCATCGGCGCGGGCTGGCGGTTTCGGCGGCACGTGCATATCTGTTCAATCTTGTGTTGGCTGAACGGGTCAGGCAGGGGATTTGGAATCGCTCTGTCGAAGGCGATGTGGTGCTGCACGATGCGTCACAGGAACTGCCGGCCGGCCCTCTGTGGGGGCGGGGAAGATCGGCAGCTGCAGCGGCATCGCTGGATTTGGAAAATGCGGTACTGAGTAAGTGGTCACACTGGCGTGAAGCATTGGAACATAAAGGGTTAAAACAGGAACGACGCAGTCTGGTACTTATGCCGCAAGAGTTGCAATGGAACTGGGAAGGGGGGGACCTGTGGTTGACGTTTTCTCTGCCTCCGGGCTGCTTCGCAACGGCGGTACTCAGAGAAGTGTGCCGATTGGTTGTCCCTATGATATGACCAAAATTGATTGAACAGTTTCAAAAATCGATGACGCCGATAGTGCTTCGCCGCTATAGTTAGGACGGTGTATAGTTTCGCCTTTTGTTGAGACTGGTAAGTAATGATGGGGGAATGGGGTGAGCCAACTAACGTTTGAAGGGGTCGGTATGACCTCCCAACGGACCCGAGAACGCCTGGTTCAGCGGTTGGTGGATCAGGGAATTACCGATTGGCAGGTTCTGGATATTATCGGTAATACTCCGCGTCATATCTTTCTTGATGAAGCGCTTTCCCACAGGGCCTATGAAGATACCGCTTTACCGATCGGTTATGGTCAGACCCTCTCGCAACCTTACATCGTCGCGCGCATGACGGAGGTGCTCAAAGGTGCGGCCGGGAAGTTGGACAAAGTGTTGGAAGTGGGGACCGGATCGGGCTATCAGTCTGCGGTACTGGCGCAGCTAGTGGGGCAACTATACAGTGTCGAGCGGATTAAACCGTTGCAGGACAAAGCGCGGCGACGGTTGCGCAAGCTCGAGCTGCACAATGTTCATCTGCGCTATGCTGATGGTGGTTTAGGCTGGGCGGAACAGGCGCCATTTGACGGTATTTTGAGCACAGCGGCTCCCCGGGAAGTACCTCGGGAACTGCTTGCGCAACTGGCTCCCGGTGGGGTATTGGTTATTCCTGTGGGCGGTGAGGTCCAGGCGTTGCACATGATTGTGCGCCGGGAGGAAGGGGACGGATATATTACCCAGGTGCTCGAATCGGTGAAATTTGTTCCCTTACTCTCTGGAACCAGCGCTGGCGCCAGGCGTGAAAAAACTTTTTAGAATAACCGGTAACTTCTCAATTTGAATTTTTTATTTGGTTTTACTATGGAACCTTGGCGGCACAAATTCTCCCTCCTGATATTAAAAGGCATGGCTATGGGGGCGGCCGATGTGGTCCCCGGGGTATCCGGAGGTACCATCGCTTTTATTTCCGGTATTTACGAGGAGTTGATCGAGTCTTTGCGCAGTATCAACTTCCACGCCCTACAACTGTTATTTCGGCAGGGGCCAGCAGCGGCATGGCAAGCGATAAACGGAAATTTTCTATTGGCCATTTTTTCGGGAATTGTCATTAGTCTGTTATTGTTCTCTCGCCTGGTCAGTTATTGTCTCGTTCATTATCCGGTTCATGTCTGGTCTTTTTTCTTTGGACTTATCGTCGCCTCAATTATTTACATTGCCCGGCAATTGCAGGCCTGGGGTTGGCGGGAGTGGTTGGCTTTAGTTCTGGGAACCGCGTTGGCGCTCGTTATCTCTGTGGCCAAGCCGGCGCAGCTCCCCGGTGATTGGTGGATGCTGTTCCTGGCCGGTGCGCTGGCAATTTGCGCTATGATTTTGCCGGGTGTTTCCGGAAGTTTTATTCTCTTGCTGATGGGAATGTACAGCGTTTTTATCAATGCGTTGAAAAATTTTGACTTGGTTTTGCTATTGAGTTTCGCCGGTGGTTGCGCCTGTGGTCTAATCGTGTTTTCCCATTTGCTGGCGTGGCTGTTAAAACATTTCCACTCTCCCACTCTGGCCCTGTTGACTGGTTTTTTATTAGGCTCATTGAACGTTATATGGCCTTGGAAGCAAACTCTGGCGTCGACGCTGGATCGGCACGGCAAAGAAATCCCTCTGGTGCAGGAAAATTTGCTTCCCTCAACTTATCAGCAGTTAACGGGTGCCGAAGCTCATGTGGGCTGGGCAATTGCGTTGGCCATACTGGGTATTTTACTCGTGCTTGGATTGGAACGATTAGCGTCTACAAGTGAAAAATAATCCTGCGCAGTGAACTGTTGAGTTGCCATTGTCCCGGCGGAGGGAGTTAGTGGCGTAAGACAAGAGGAGGCTGGAGATCGGATTTTTTTGTGTTAAACCTTGAGAGGGCTAATAATTTTGGCTGGGAAGTTAGACAATTTTCTAATAAATTTTCGATATTAAGCACAAAACCACATATTGTTGTTCGAATTTTGTGCGTGGCGGGAAGACCCTATTCATGGCCGTATATTCCAGGAGTAGTGGATATTTACAGTATCGAGTGTTCAGAATATTGACCGCGTGCCTGTGGGTGGCTGCCTGTTCCACTCATCCACAGAAGGCTCCCGTCCATGAGCGTCGCCCGCCCCCCTCCATTCAACTGAAGTACCACATTGTCTCGTCAGGTGAAACGCTCTATTCAATTGCCTGGCGATACGATTTGGATTACAAGGCATTGGCCAGACACAATGGCATTTCTTCCAATTACATCATCTACCCGGGACAACGGCTGGCATTGGATCTAGGTCAGCCTAAAATCACCCTCGGCCGACCCAAGTCAGTCAGGCGTCGCGCAAATCGTTCGGAAATTCAAACGAAAAAGGTGGCGTCGAAAATGCCATATAGGCATAATATTCATGCACTGAGGTGGATATGGCCCGTCAGTGGCCAAATATTAAGCGGGTTTTCTTCTGCAAAGGGCCTAAACAAGGGGATTGATATTGTTGGCGAATTAGGGGAGCCTGTGAATTCCGCTGCTTCTGGACGTGTAGTCTACGCCGGTAAAGGGTTACGTGGTTACGGTAACTTGCTCATTATTAAGCATAGTGAAAAGTATTTAAGCGCCTATGCGCACAACAGAAAACTGTTGGTTAAAGAAGGGCAAAAGGTCCAAGTAGGTCAGAAGATAGCGGAAATAGGGTCTAGTGGTACCGACAGAAACAAGCTGCATTTTGAAATACGTCTTGATGGCAAGCCGGTTGATCCTCTGAAATACTTGCCTAAACGTTAAAAAATGAAGTTTTTAGCCAGATAAATAATGAAGGCAATAGCGGTTGTTGCCACTGGGCTAAATGAAGTGGTCCACCTAGGGGGGTAGGGGGTTAGGCAGTCCAGTGCTGCGATTGCTTTATCTAACATGACAACCGATAACTCACAGGGTTAGCGACATGGCAGTATTCATAAGGGAAGTGCTTGCTGAAGGCCAGGAAGATATATTTCTTGCGCAGGACATAGGTGTTGATGACAGCAAAGATGTTACAGATGATGATCAACTTGGGGCACTTGGAGATGACTCCCAATTGTCGAGCAGCGCCAAATCCCGATCCAATCGAGGCGTTGAAAAATTTCAGAAAACGCTTGATGCAACCCAGCTTTATCTCAACGAAATTGGGTTTTCACCGCTGTTGAGTGCTAAAGAAGAAGTGTTCTATGCCCGCAAAGCACTCCTTGGCGAAGAGGCTGCCCGCAAACGGATGATCGAAAGCAATTTGCGGTTGGTGGTCAAAATTGCCCGACGCTATGTGAACCGCGGTCTGGCGTTGCTCGATTTGATTGAAGAGGGCAATCTGGGTTTGATCCGAGCGGTGGAAAAATTTGATCCCGAGCGTGGGTTTCGCTTTTCTACCTATGCTACTTGGTGGATCAGACAGACCATCGAGCGTGCGATTATGAACCAGACCCGCACAATCAGGTTGCCAATCCATGTGGTGAAAGAGCTGAACGTGTACCTGCGGGCGGCACGAGAGCTGGCGCAGAAGCTGGACCACGAACCAACCCCCGACGACATCGCCTCTCTGTTGGAAAAACCGGTGGAAGATGTGGAAAAGATGTTGGGACTAAACGAGCGGGTGGCTTCGGTGGATGTGCCCATTGGTCCGGCTTCAGAAAAAGCATTGGTGGATACCATCCCCGACCAGCATATCTCCGACCCTGCGGCACTGTTGCAGGACAGTGATCTCAGCACCAGCATCAACGACTGGCTGCTGGAGTTGACAGAAAAGCAGCGGGAAGTGGTGTCGCGACGCTTTGGTCTGCGCGGCTACGAAATGAGTACGCTGGAGGAAGTTGGGCGTGAAATCGGGTTGACCCGCGAGCGGGTGCGCCAGATTCAGGTCGAAGCACTGAAGCGGCTGCGGGATATTCTGGAAAAGCAGGGGTTGAATGGGGAGGCGCTTTTCAGCGTTTGAATTTGCAGCTATCAAGGGCGCTGGCAACAGCGCCGGCGGACGCTGCACAACGTTATTCGTGTGTTATGCGCTCGCCGCGGCTATTTTTCCAGATACTGTAGCTTGTTTTCCACCCCGTCCCATTTGTCAGCATCGGGCAGAGCGTCCTTCTTTTCGGTGATATTGGGCCACACTTCGGCCAGTTCCGCATTCAGCTCCAAAAAGACTTCCTGACCTTCCGGTAATTCGTCCTCGGAGAAAATGGCATCTACCGGGCATTCCGGTTCACACAGGGCACAATCGATACATTCATCCGGATGGATGACCAGAAAGTTGGGGCCTTCATAAAAACAATCTACGGGGCATACTTCCACACAATCAGTATGTTTACATTTGATGCAATTATCCCCAACTAAAAATGTCATGGGATCGAACTCCGTTAATTTATTTCACAGGGCGCGCATTTTACCAACTTTTATAGCCAATTGTAGAGGTGTAAAAGGAAAAAACGTCATTGCCCTGCCGTCGTTTATTCGTGAACCGCATTATAGGGTTCCCGATTGAAGCTTGTGTTCATGTCTTTTGCTCATACCTTTTGCTTATACCTTTTGCAACAGTTGTTTCAGCTTATACAGCGCTTCCAGCGCCTGCCGTGGTGTCAGACTATCGGGGTCCAGCTCATCCAACGCCTCGACGGCCGGATGTGGCTGGTCGACACTGAACAATTGTCCCTGTAATGGGGTCTCGGGGGCGCTTTGCGCAGGCTCAGGGGGCGCAACGGTGACTGTTGTAGACGCCGAGGTAGAAATTTGCGGATGGACGCCGTTTTCTAACAGGTGCAGTTGCTGTTTTGCCTGCGCCAGCACTTCTGCGGGGAGGCCCGCCAGCTTGGCGACCTGTAAACCGTAACTCTTGCTCGCGGGGCCCTCCTGGATATTGTGTAGGAATACAATATTGTCATGGTGTTCACTGGCGTCCAGATGGACATTTGCGGCACCCGGAACTTTTTCGGGCAATGCAGTGATTTCAAAGTAGTGGGTGGCAAACAGGGTGAAAGCCCGCACTTTTCCCGCCAGGTGCAGCGCACAGGCCCAGGCCAGTGATAGGCCGTCGAACGTACTGGTGCCACGGCCTATTTCATCCATCAAAACAAGGCTGCGGTCGGTGGCGTTGTGGAGAATGTTGGCGGTTTCAGTCATTTCCACCATAAAGGTCGAACGCCCTCCGGCGAGGTCGTCGGACGAGCCTATGCGGGTAAAAATACGGTCCACCAGGCCAATGCAACTACTCTCGGCGGGAACAAAGCTGCCGATATGGGCCAGCAGAGTGATCAACGCTGTTTGCCGCATATAGGTGGATTTACCCCCCATATTGGGACCGGTGACAATCAACATGCGTCTGGAGTGGTTGAAATGGACATCGTTGGGAACAAAGGGACCGTCGAGAACCTGCTCAACCACGGGATGGCGCCCGGCTTTGATCTCAAGTCCGGGTTCGGCGACTAACTCAGGGCGGCAGAAACTCAGTGCATCGGCCCGTTCCGCCAGTGTGGTCAGAACGTCCAACTCCGATACCCCGGCGGCGGATTCCTGCAGTGCCACCAACTGCTGGTTTAAAATTTCCAGCAGTTGTTCATAGAGGGCTTTTTCCCGCGCCAGTGCCCGGCTCTTGGCCGACAGAGCCTTGTCTTCAAACTCCTTGAGTTCCGGGGTGATAAAGCGCTCGGCATTTTTTAGCGTCTGGCGGCGGATATATTCCGTCGGTGCCTGTTCAGCTTGGGCGCGGCTGATTTCAATAAAGTAGCCGTGGACCCGGTTGTAGCCCACTTTCAGGGTGGGAATGCCAGTGCGCTCTCTTTCCCGGGTTTCGAGATCGAGCAAAAACTGGCCGGCATTGGTACTGATATCGCGCAGTTCATCGAGTTCGCTATCGTAGCCTTCGGCAATTACGCCGCCGTCGCGGATAATGACAGGAGGATTTTCTACAATCGCTTGGCCCAGCAGGTTTACAAGGTCGGGAAAAGTGGCAATTGCCTGCGCCAATTGCGCCAGTAAAGGGCTTTCAAAGGCGGCCAACTGGGATTGGATTTCCGGATAGGTTTCCAGCGAGGAGAACAATCGTGACAAGTCTCTCGGCCGCGCTGACCGCAGAGCCAGACGACCGAGAATGCGCTCCAGGTCACCGATGCGTTTGAGACTGGTGTGAACCAGTTCGAAGCCATAGTCCTGTTTTAGCTGAGCGATAGCCTGCTGGCGCGCCATCAAGGTATCCAGGTTGCGTAGCGGGCGGTTGAGCCAGCGTCGCAGCAGCCGCCCGCCCATGGCGGTGGCGGTTTTGTCGAGCACCGAAACCAGTGTGTTCTCATCGCCACCATTGAGGTTGGTGACCAGCTCCAGATTGCGCCGGGTTGCGCTGTCCATAGTGACTGTCTCGCTGCGTTCCTCGAAGCCGATGGCGCAGATATGGGGCAGAGCGGTGCGCTGGGTTTCCCGGGCGTAAGACAGCAAACAACCGGCGGCGGTCAGGGCTGTGTGTAGGTGAGCACAGCCGAAACCGGTTAGGTCCTGGGTGCCGAACTGCTGATTGAGCAGACGTTGAGCGGTTTCCAGATCGAATTCCCAGGGTGCCCGGCGGCGCACGCCTCTGCGGCCCTGGGACAGTTCTGAGTCGAGGTCCTCCGGCACCAGCAGTTCGGCCGGGCTGAGCCTTTCCAGCTCACTATGAGCAGCTTCCAGTCCATCGACCTCCAGTACCTGAAAGCGGCCGCTACCGATGTCGAGCGTGGCGATACCGTAGGTGTCTTGAATGCGATTGAGCGCTACCAGCAGGTTGTCTCTGTTTTCATCCAGCAATGCTTCGTCACTGACCGTACCGGGGGTGACAATGCGCACCACTTTGCGCTCCACGGGACCTTTACTGGCATTGGGGTCACCGATCTGCTCGCAGATGGCGACCGATTCCCCCATGCGCACAATTTTGGCGAGATAACTGTCGACAGCATGGTAGGGGATACCGGCCATGGGAATTGGGTCCCCCGCTGATTTACCGCGGGCGGTAAGGGTCACGTCCAAAAGCTCGGAGGCTTTTTTGGCGTCGTCGTAAAACAGTTCGTAAAAATCACCCATACGGTAGAACAAGAGTTCGTTTGGATGTTGTGATTTTAGCCGCAGGTACTGCTGCATCATCGGCGTGTGTTGGGTGGTATTTGCGCTTGAACTGGCTTGCTTTTCCGACTTTTTGTGGTTGATATCTAAGGACATTTTGGCCTTTTCTTGAATAAACGGTGGCAACTGGCTAATAAGTACCAGTAGGTAAAAGTAACCCCAAATTCTACACGACCACTTACAGACGTCGCCATACGGAATTTAAAGGCAGGTATAACCCGATCCAATGTAGGAGAAAACCGGGGGTTGGGGATTAGTACGAATCGGCGCTTGTGGCTATAAATCTTGCCATTGGCTATGGTCTACCTTACCTTAGCGCCCATGGGGAAAGATATTCTGAAACTGGCAAATCGACTGGGCCAGGTGTCGGAGTCAAAAAGGCTCCACATCACCACCGCCGAGTCCTGCACCGGCGGCGGTATAGCGGCGGCGATCACTGAGGTTCCCGGTAGTTCCAACTGGTTTGAATACGGTTTTGTCACCTACGCTAACCGCGCCAAAATGGACTTGCTGGGGGTAACGGCCGAGAGTCTGCAGCGTTTTGGCGCCGTCAGCCGAGAGGTCGTCGAGCAGATGGCGGCAGGGGCATTGGCAGCGGCGGGTGCTGATCTGGCCGTTGCCGCCAGTGGTATAGCCGGCCCGGACGGCGGCAGCGCCGATAAGCCTGTCGGTACTGTGTGGCTGGCCTGGGCGCATCGAGGCGCTTATCCGCGCGCGCAACAGTACTTGTTTCAGGGTAACCGGGGCGAGATTAGGGCGCAGGCTGTGGAAGCGGCGCTGGCTGGGTTGATAGCCATGGCCGAGGGTGATAAACCACCATCCTGAAATAGTGCTGTATAAAAAAATAGTACTGATTGCATGTACAGTTATTGTGTCGTAAACTGGCGGGGTTTTACATTTTCCCCTGTGCTAGTGGATGACGACTATTCAGAAAACCGATTGAGAAAACAGAGAGGTGTCAAATGGACCCGAATAAAGAAAAAGCCCTGCAGGCGGCCCTTGGCCAGATCGAACGCCAGTTCGGTAAGGGTACTGTCATGCGTATGGGGGACAAGGAACAGGAAAAAATTCCCTCTATTTCCACAGGTTCTCTGGGGTTGGATGTAGCCCTGGGAGTGGGAGGTCTGCCCAAAGGCCGTATTGTCGAAATCTACGGTCCGGAGTCCTCCGGTAAAACAACACTCACCCTGCAGGTAATCGGCGAAGCGCAGAAAAAAGGTGGCACCTGTGCCTTTATCGACGCCGAGCACGCGCTTGACCCCATCTACGCTGAAAAGCTGGGTGTCAATGTGGACGACTTGATCGTTTCTCAGCCAGATACCGGCGAACAGGCGCTGGAAGTTGCCGATATGCTGGTGCGCTCCGGTGCCGTCGATGTGTTGGTGGTGGACTCAGTGGCGGCTTTGACACCGAAGGCGGAAATTGAAGGTGAGATGGGAGATCACCATGTTGGCCTGCAGGCGCGGTTGATGTCCCAGGCGTTGCGCAAGATCACCGGCAATATTAAAAATGCCAACTGCCTGGCGATATTTATCAATCAGATCCGCATGAAAATCGGTGTGATGTTTGGCAACCCGGAAACCACCACCGGCGGCAACGCGCTGAAGTTTTACGCCTCCGTGCGTCTCGATATCCGCCGTATCGGTTCGGTCAAGGAAGGTGAGGAAATAACCGGTTCCGAAACCCGGGTCAAAGTAGTGAAAAACAAGGTGGCCCCCCCTTTCAAACAGACCGAATTTCAGATTTTATACGGAAAGGGTATCAATCTGTTAGGTGAAGTGATCGATTACGGCGTCAAACTGGGGCTGGTGGAAAAGGCCGGTGCCTGGTATAGCTATCAGGGCAACAAAATAGGCCAGGGTAAAAACAATGCAACGAAGTTTCTGCAGGAAAACCCCGATATTGCCCTGGAAATTGAGCAAAAAGTTCGCGCCGAACTGCTGCCCGGTGAAGCTCCGATTAAAAAGGTAGCGGAGGATAAAGCCACAAAGAAAAAATCTGACCAGGAAAAAGTAACTGAGAAATTAGGGGCATGATTTGCCCCTGATTACGGGCCTCGTTCATCGCTTCGCCCGATGTTAGGTCAGAGGAGATGCCGCCCCTCCAGAGACCGTTTGCGGCAGGGATGCCCAAAGCGCTTCGCGGGGCAGGCTCTGCCGCAAGCGAGCCCCCAGGGAAGGGTTATCTGTAAGTGACGACCAGGTAGCAAATCAGCTCTTCTTCTCCATTGTTTTCAATAATATGGGCTAGATCTGCCCGATAGTGGGCAGTATCCCCCTGCTCGAGGCTGCAGTTGGTATCGCCGGATCGAACTCTGGCTGATCCCTTGGTTACCGTCAGCAACTCTTTGGTTCCCTCAAAGTGCGGTGCACTCTTCAAGCTGGCCGCCGGCGACAGTCGCAATTCATAAAACTCGACGCTCTTTTCCATATGCAGAGGGGAAAGGGTGCGTATATGGCACTCCGGATCGGCGCGGAAAAAATTGTTGGGATCGTTTCCGTGAACCACTTCGATGGTTGGCGCCGCCCACGGTTGGTCGACCAACTCCCCGATAGATATGCCAAAAGCTTGGGCAATGCGAAAGGTGACCGCCAGCGTCGGAGTGGCTTGGCCGGGTTCCATCTGACTCAGCATGGAGCGACTGACACATGACACGGTGGCGAGTGGCGCCAGAGTCAAGTCATTTTAGTGTCGCACCTCGGTGCCCCGGCTGCACTCGACCTGGCTGGCCTGGTCGG
>JARROD010000012.1:0-34691 GCA_037384225.1 Exilibacterium sp. | reverse complement strand
CTATTTTCCATTTGCCAGTAGTCTCTCGACCGCTTTTCAACTTCTTTATTCGGTTACTGAAACCCCGAATTTGGAAAAGATGACAATCTTGTCTGGATTTCACCTGTTTTTGACTATACCCAATGCGTTTGAGGTTTAGGTATAAAAACCACGTGGTCAAGGGTTCGGTTCCTGCCTGCTAATGAATTATTATTTATTTGTATCAAGCTGATATAATTTAAAATAACACTCCTTGATTCAAATTTTTAGCGTCCGGCATAAGCAGAACTTTCGTGGCCTCTTTATTAAAATCAAACCATGTGAAAATGGTGAGGCTGCGTGTGAGCTTCGTAAAAAAACACTTCCAGAAAATAAGTATTAACTTTGAAAAAAGTGGTAACGGGAAATTAATAATGAAAATTATCGCCGCCTTTTTTACTCTTTTTGTCACTTCCAGCTTGTGGGCAGTTACACCCGAATTTGGCGTTTCAACGTTTGAATCCTTTGATCTGGAGTGCCCCAGTGGACAGCGTTGCACCGCGTTGGACCCTACATTTTGCAGTAAGAACAATATCGAAATCAGCCCCAACGACGACGGTTCATTCGATATCGTTTTTAACAATTTCAATGTCATCACCAACGGACAGGCTGACTACGCTTCAGCGGGTTGTCTTTTGGATATCCCCATAACTGTCCCGTCAAACCAACAGGTAGCGTTGGAAGAAGTATCCATTGCCGGTGTCACGGTCGTGGCTCCAGGCGGCCGTGCAACAGCAAGTATTACTCACTTTGTCGGCGGAAGGGAGTCGACGCGTACGGAAGCCTTTGTAGAGGCGGAATCCTTTGTTGTCACACACGCGCAGGAATTAAGTTCCGAATATTCCGACTGTGGCAGCGGTGCCGCGGGCGTAAGCACCCGAATTAATATTACCGCTTCCAGGGGCACGCAAGAATCTGACAATACATTTATGAATTTGTCCAGTGGCGCTGGCAGGCTGAAATACAGACTTGATTACCAGGACTGCACGCCTGAACCGGAAACCTGTGCCAGCGGTCAGTTTGAAATCGACGGAGTGTGTTACAACCTGGGCAGTCAATGCTCCGATTATCACGCGACAAATTCCGCCGTCTGCAATAATAGCCAGGACGGACTGAGTTGTGGCTGGGATGTAAAACGCTCTCTATGTCGCAGTGAATGCCAATCAAACCAGTTCAACTACAATGGCAACTGTTATGATATCGCCAGCAGTTGTTCCGAATACGATTCGACAAACACACAGATATGCAACAACGGCAGCGATAGCCTGTACTGTGATTGGATCGCTGAAACCGAAACCTGTGTAAATGAGTGTTCCAGCGATTCCACGTTTGAAATAGACGGCCAGTGCTATCAAAAAAATGGCAGCTGCTCCCAATACAACGGTACTAATACGAATACCTGTAATAACGGCCAGGACAGTCTGTACTGTAGCTGGATACCGAATAATTATCCCGACAGCGACCTGGCCGGCATCTGTGCTGATGAGTGCCCCAGTGATTCCTTTGAGTTAGACGGGCAATGCTTTAAGCATAACGACAGTTGCGGCCAATTTAACGGCACCAACAGCGCAACCTGCAATAACCCAAATGATGACCTGTCTTGCGACTGGATACCGAGCACCTACGGGGATCCCAACCTCACCAATACCTGTGTCGACACCTGCCCATCGGACGCGTTTAAAATTGATGGGCAATGTTATCAGTACCAAGGCAAATGTTCTCAATACAATGGCACCGACTCGAAAACCTGCAAAAACAGGCAGGACAGAATGGCATGTGATTGGAATTCGCACACTAAGGTGTGCAGCCCCAGGTAAACATTATGAATAATTCAATCGAATGGTTGATATTCAATTTTTTCAGGTAAAAATCGGACAAATATCCAATAACGATGTAAATAGAGTTATAATAATCTTGTTCGCAAAGAACAAGGCAAACATCAAGTAATATTGTTGATAAGGGACGTGCACGAAATAACTTCCGGTTTTCGTGCACGTCCCTAAGTGTGATTTGTTTTTTAATTAGGAAAAACAAAAATAAATAGGAGTTAAACAATGAATATCAAAAACGCCATCACAGCAACAGCGATGTTAGTGGCAAGCAATATTTCCTTTGCTGATCAGCTTTTCCATCCGGTTACAGGCGATCTGGTTTTAGATACTGATACGGCCGAGTACTCCAGTTCGTGCACCAACAACGAGCTCTCACTCAACGACGACGGCAGCATGGACCTGGTCTACAACAATTTTAATGTCATAGGCGGCACGCCGGAATTCGACAAGACCTGTCAGTTTAAAATAAAACTTAATGTGCCCTCAGGCTGGATAGTTAGGGTAACCACTGAAGCAGCAATAGGCGGAAACTACGTCGCACCTGCGTTAGTCTCTTTCCAGCACGAGGTAGCTGGGAAGGTTCGTCAGGCCGCATTTAATTATTTTCCTGCAGGGTTCAACTCTTACGTCCTCAATCAGGAACTCGACCACATCGGTCACTCCGTCTGCAACGAAGAAACAATGACCTTGAAAACCGTTTCCAATATTGTGGCGCTGAGCAACGGGGCTTTCGTCAATGTGAACAATGGCGCAATTGACGGTGAAACCACGGCCTGGCGCTACCATTTTCAGTTTGATCCCTGTTAAGCAACGTATAACTTTCTGAGCGTGAAAAAAATGTCGATCAAAAAACAAATATTCGCTGCAGTACTGTTGGTATTGGCCTGCGGCGCGGCAACGGCTAATACCATTCAGGTGGATCCTGCAAAAATTCAATTTTTGGGTATCCACTGCAATGAGATAATGGCCGATGATATTTCCCTGGACACTGACGATCCCGGATACCTTAAAATCGACCTCAATAAAATGGGCTCAGTGGATGAGGTTTTCACGCCAAAGCAATGCACCATTAAAATTCCATTCACCGCCGCGGCCGACAAGGTCGCGAGCAGTATTGCCTTGAAAGGGGTTTACACCACCCCGGAGTTGGAGCAGATCATGGCAACCGTCGGTATCTCTCGAGCGGGAACGACAGCTGACACCGGAGTGTATGTCATTAAACAAAGCCCCACAGGTGAATTCAGATGGAAACAACCTTTTAAGATGGAGGTGACCGTCGGCGAGGAAAACACGTTGAAAATAGTGATATCCCTGTTGGCATTGCCATCTTCAACTGACTCCGAGGGCGAACACACGATTCCGGCCTTATCGAGCAATAAATAACGGGCCGCAACGGAATCGGGAATGTCATCGAGCCTGTCGGTATCCCCATTGACGTTGGTTGTTAGCCATGTTGTCAAGCAACCGGATACCGGATACCTTAACAAGCCTTAGGGGCATGCACGTCAGTCCACCCCCTGCGGGGGACTGATTGTGTTGCTTTGCTCAAGTACGTATCCAGCCTCTTGCACTCCAACAACCTCAAATTGACCCGCCTTATTTTTGGCAGTATTTTTTTGCTCTACTGCCTGCGACCCAACTATAGATATTTTCCTCACAGCCATAGCCCTAATGGCCATTGCTACAAAAAATACTGTACCATTTAATCTGAAAAAGCTGAAACAGGTTCAAAACGAGGACAATTTATTTGCAAGAAAAACCTTTACAATCAGCCAATAATCCGACAACCACGCGGCCTCGACCGGATCGGCGCTTTTGCGTCGCCCCCATGATGGACTGGTCGGACCGCCACTGCCGTTACCTCTGGCGGTTGATTTCCCGCCACGCACTGCTCTACACGGAAATGGTGACTACCGCAGCCCTAATCCACGGTGACCGGGAGAGGTTTCTGCGCTATCGTGCATGCGAGCATCCACTGGCGCTGCAGCTCGGCGGCAGTGACCCCAATGCACTGGCACAGTGCGCGCGTATGGCGCAGGAGTGGGGCTATGACGAGGTCAACCTAAACTGCGGCTGCCCCAGCGACCGCGTACAGTCCGGCAAGATCGGCGCCTGCCTGATGGCGGAACCGGCATTGGTGGCGGACGCCGTTAAGGGGATGCGAGAGGCGGTTTCCATTCCGGTAACGATCAAACATCGAATCGGCATCGACGATATGGACGATTTTTCCGGCCTGGTGAATTTTGTGGGCACCGTCGCCGAGGCGGGCTGCGAGACCTTTATCGTCCACGCCCGCAAGGCCTGGCTAAAGGGCCTGAGCCCGAAAGAGAACCGGGAAGTCCCGCCGCTACAGTACGAACTGGTATACCGCTTGAAACAAGAATTTCCCCATTTGGAAATCATTCTCAATGGCGGTATTACCACCCTGGAGCAATGCCACAGGCATCTGCGGCACGTCGACGGGGTAATGGTGGGACGCGAAGCCTACAGCAACCCCTATTTATTGTCACAGGTGGATGTTCAATTCTACTCCGATCCCCGCCCCGCTCCCAGTCGCGAGCAGGTCTTGCGCAGTTTTGCCGCCTATTGCGGTACCGAATGCCAGCGCGGGACACGGCTGAACCATATGTCCCGGCATGTGCTGGGTCTGTATCAGGGGGTCCCGGGAGCGCGCCGTTTTCGTCGCCACATCAGCGAATTCGCTCACAGACCTGACGCCGATATAGATATTTTATTTGAAGCGATGAGCGTAACTTCTCAATAAGTCGGGGTATTTGTGCCTTCGATCCGGGTTATTGAGAAGTTACCGATGAGCGCGCTAAACTATCGACAACAAACGAATTTATACGGGTATTTTAATGAGTAATAAGCTTGAACAGCTCAAACAATTTTCCGCCGTTGTCGCCGATACCGGCGATATCGAGGCGATCCGTCAATACCAGCCCCTCGACGCCACCACCAATCCCTCGCTGCTGTTCAAGGCAGCCCAGCTGCCACAGTACCAACCCTACCTCGATGAGGCCATTACCTGGGGGCGCGGACAAAAAGACCCTCTCAGCGCCGCGGCGGACAAGTTCGCCGTCACCATCGGTTGCGAAATTCTTAAAACCGTCCCCGGCCGCGTCTCGACAGAGGTCGACGCCCGCCTGTCGTTCGATACCCGCGCCATGGTCTCCAAGGCCCGCGAACTGATAGCGCTGTACAACGCCGCGGACATCAGCAATGATCGGGTGCTGATCAAAGTGGCGTCCACCTGGGAAGGCATCCGCGCTGCTGAGATACTGGAAAAAGAAGGGATTTTCTGCAATCTGACCCTATTGTTCAGCTTTCACCAGGCCGCCGCCTGCGCCGACGCGGGAGCGACTCTGATTTCGCCTTTTGTGGGCCGCATTCTGGACTGGTATAAGGCCAATACTGACAAACGGGAATATACCCCCGAGGAAGACCCGGGCGTGGTTTCGGTGACGAAAATCTACAACTACTTTAAACAGCACAATTACAACACGATAGTGATGGGCGCCAGCTTTCGCAACACCGGCGAAATTGAAGCCCTGGCCGGTTGCGACCGCCTAACCATCAGCCCACAGCTGATGGCCGAACTGGCTCAGGATAACGGCCAACTGGCCCGGCGGCTTTCCGCCGCAGACTCCGGAGTCAAGATTGCGGCGCTGCATGAAGACGAAGCACAATTTCGCTACAGTTTAAACAGCGAAGCCATGGCGACGGAAAAACTCTCGGAGGGTATTCGCAATTTCGTTAAGGATCAAATCAACCTGGAGCAGCTTTTAAAAACCTCCGCTGGATAAAAGTTCAGTTTTTCAATGATTAGGAACGGGCACGGAATAACTTTCCCTTTTTGTTTTATAGAGAGTCGCTTCCGATGCATCCCGCCTGGCGTCGTTGCAAAAACTCGACGTAGGCCCACCAAGCCTAAAGTTTTTGCGCCTAACCAAGCGGGCGCCTCCTAACTGTTTTCCAGTGTCTGCACAAGGTCCTGAAAGATTTCGCGGTTGTTATCGTTAAGCCCCATAAGGATCCTGTGAGCTTCCAGCACTCTGTCCCTGGCCTCTCGTTCACTCACTTCCGTGGCCGGCAGACGAGTATTGACCGGTTCAGCCAGAGCCGGCTGATCCACATGGTGAATAATCTCAAAAATATCGTCAAAGCCCATAGATTCCAGCAATCGGTTTATGCTTGGATTGGTGGATACGACCACCGGGACAATATTTTTTCTTTCGCGCCCGAGAATAGAAATTTTCGCCATCAAACCCAGGGTCGTGCTATCGATGGCCTCCGCATCAGTGAGGTCAAAAAGAATCGAGCAGAACTTATCACTGCTGAACATGGCATCAATGAACTGATCAAACGAGATACAAAGAGTCAGGCGCACATCACCCACTAGTTTGATAACGTACACGCCCTCGTGATCAGCCACCAAAATCTGACCTGGCTGCATCTTCAATTACTCCTTGGCAACAGTAAGTATAGCAATATCGTCCGGGGCGTCCTTTACATTATCCAGAACAAGGGCCTCACAAACCGACTCTAAACTGCCACCCTCTTTAGACAACAGATTTACAAGGTAATCTTCCTTATCCTGCAAACCGCTGGGAGGGAGTATTTCAAGCACACCGTCGGAGAATCCGGCCAGTAAAAACTTCGGTGGCAGCTCACATTGATAAACCTGCCAACTGGCATCGCCGAATATTCCCACTGGCTTTCCCTTTCCTTCGAGGTATTTGGCACCGGTCGGCGTTTTCAGTATCGGCATAGGTAAGTGCCCACCTACAGCATAGCGCATCAAGTTGGTTTTAGTATCGATGACCCCCACAAAACAGGTTAAATGACTGTTTAAATTGGTTTTGCGAAGTTCTGTATTGAGCGCCTGCAGCAGCACGTTTGGACCATTCCAAAACGAATCCGCATCACTGAACAGCCCCTCCTCACGCACCATACGTGTAACCACGTGCTTCAACCAGATGGTAACAAATGCTGAGGAGGCGCCATGCCCCGAGATATCCGATAAATAAAAAGGTAAATAACGACCCGAAAGATAGGCATAATCAATAAAATCACCACTTAAATACAACGAAGGGACGATACGATGGGCGATTTTGTAGCGATTGAAGGTTCGCGGGGTCCAGGGCAACAGGTTCATTTGTACTTGACGCCCGGCCTTCTGATCACGCTCCAATACCCGTAAATGCTCGCGCAGGTCGCGGTTGGCCAGCTCCAGTTTTTCCCGGTAACGGCGGTTTTGTGTCAGTAACTCCACTCGTTCCAGGCTCTTTTCCACGGAATGAATCAATACTTCCATATCCACAACCGGTTTGATCAGGTAGTCACTGGCCCCCAAGCGCAGCGCTTCCACCACATCGCTCATTACGCCGGCGCCGGATATAACAATAACCGGTATTTCCGGAGACTGCTCATGGACTTCTTTTAATACCTGTAAGCCATCAACCCCGGGCATGCGTAAATCTGAAAGCACCAGATCAGGCGGATCGCGCCGAAACAACGCCAGTCCACACCGGCCATCGCTGGCCTGATAAACATCAAAACCACTATCTTCGAGGTAGGCGACAATATTCTGGCGAACAATAGTGTCATCATCAATGATGAGCAGCTTCCTGTTAGCTTTCACCATCAAGAGTCCTGGGGTGCAACCGTTTGCAAAAGGATTTATGTGACATAGTTCTAAAAACCCAACCCTACTCCGTTCTCATATCATTCACAAGGTATTCATTTGGTATTTTTTGCAGTAATTTTATGTAAATTTGTGTATACACACTACAGTTGTAATTGCATCCGTAGATACGGGTGTAGATTCACAGTCATAGAATAAAGGTACTGGAACGCCCATGAATCGCGCACACCTGGAATACAGCCAAAAACGCAATTACATTCGTATGAAAGTCGACGCTCCCATAGATGTGACGATCGAAAGCCAAAACACCTCCATAAAGGGAGTCTGCCGTAATATCAGCGGTGGCGGCATGCTTATTACTATTGACAGGGCGTTGCCAGTGGGAGCTGAATTGACCGTTATGCTGGTTTCCCTCCATGGGCACAACCCCAGGTTAAAAGCCAAAACAGTCGTTGTCCGGGTTGAAGCGGACCCTTCCGGCAACTACACTCTGGGAGTGAAGATTAAGCAGATGCTTAGTTAAGGGTTAACAGATCCGCGTAGGTTTTATTCGTAATCAAAGTCGTCGAAATCCCCACCAAAGTCGTCCTCTACCTCGCCATCATTGACCAGATATTCTCGGTGCTGTAGATAGGCATCTCTGAGAAAAGCGTATCTATCGCCACTGATCAGTTCCTCAGTTTCCAACAACTGCGCGCGGGTATTCAACAGTTCGAACGCTTTTAACGTATTACGGCTCGCCACATCATTGATGTAGACGCTCGGGTTCGAATAGGTATCAACCGGGAAAGCCACCGCGTCACGCAGAGTACTGGGCCCGAAAAGAGGCAGCACCAGAAAAGGCCCCCGCCCCACCCCCCAAACCGCCAGTGTCTGGCCAAAATCTTCGCCCTCGCCCTGCCGTAACCCCATATAGCCGGCGGCATCAAACAACCCCACCACGCCGACTGTGGAATTGATCAAAAATCGCCCCGTATCATTACCCGCCTGCTGCCACTTCCATTGCAGGACATCATTGACGATATTGCGCACTTCCGAAAGGTTATTGAAGGCAGTGTTGATACTGGTTTCCACGGGGTCGGGCGTCATGGCTCGGTACCCTTTGGCCGCGGGCTTCAGCAGGTAACGGTCCATATGATCGTTAAAAGAGAACATGGCCCGATTAAACCCTTCCCATGGATCGGGATTTTCTTCCGCGACGCCCTCTGTACTGAAAAGTCCCGCCAACACCAGAGGCAGTATTGTTTTGTGTAGAATTCCCATAGATAATACTCCTGTCGCATCGCTTATGGGATTGCAGCACGAAATTGGCCTCTTTATGCAAAACCTGCTTATTCCAATACCGCTTTTGTATAAAAGCCAACTCTCGTATACAAATTTATGTGTAAACTCTCTACGTAGCTTATTAAACATCAGCCATGTCTCAAGCACTAGATCATTAAACGCCGTTCACTTAGACGCTGTTACCCTGCGGGTACGACTAAGCCGAAAAGCCAGCAGTAAACGAACAAACGATTTGTTCAAATAGTATAGATAACATCGCAGTTTTGTAGCTTATGCAATAGTTCTGCACCGTATTTTAACAGCGATTCGGGGTTTGGATGTTGCATTTCTCCCGCCAGCAACACCAGTGCATCGCGTCCTGTAAAACGGTTTCCCTCCAGGATATTCAGTAGTCGCACCGTAATCGCATTGCTTTCCATAAATTCAATGGTGTCATGGCGTGTGCGGTAAACAATTAAAAATGTCGGCTGTTCGCCCGGTTCCTGGGGCTGGAAACCGGGTCCGATCCGATGCACCGGATATTGATACGACAGACACCAGGCCAGTGGGGAAACCAACGCAATATTGTTCAATAAATCATCACAAAGGTGTGTGTGTGCCGGAAACTGTTCGGGAGAAACGTCAAGAGCCAACTCTACCCATTCGTAGTGAGCCAATTCCAAAATAAACGGTGGGTCAGCGGCCTGCATTCCCCGCTCATTCTGTAGATATTTGAGAAACTCTTCACTGATTTTAAGAAAATAGGGCGAGTGGCTGGTATGCCGAGCGATAAAATCTCTGACCATCTTATGCCATTCGGCATCGGTCATTATGCTTCTTAACACCGGAAACCCGCCGCTGATAAAATCCTCGATGTTTTTATAAATTAAATTGCGATAAACCGCCACCCGCCGGTCTTCAACCCCGGCGGGCGCCGGGTTGGTGTCAGGATCCCGCAGATGAGCGGCAAACTGGTACTGTACAGTTTGAAACACTTGGCTTTTTTCCGGCCCATTTTCCATAATTTGTCTACCCATTAGTGAGTCCCAACTAATTTGTTTCATAATTGCAAATCAGCACAGTGGTCACGAACCGCAAATCCGGGATCTGACCTTGCCGGTGCCAGAAACTGCATAGCCGCTTTGAATCCGCTTGATCTGATTGACTTCCCGCATTAACTCCTCCGCAGGAGGAATATTGAAATCTCTTTCCAGCAACGTCGGGATAACACCAAACAACTCGTAAGCCTTGTCCAATAAAGCCCATACAGAGGGGATCACCGCGGCACCATGGGTATCCACACGCAAATCCTCGGCCTCCTTATAATGGCCGGCAATATGTATATAACTTGCCCTGTCGGCGGGCAACTGTTGTAAAAACGCCACAGGATCATAACCATGGTTGATACTGTTAACATAGATATTGTTCACATCCAGCAACAAATCACAGTCGGCTTCGGCAATTACCGCCTTAATAAATTCTATTTCACTCATTTCCCGGTGCGGAGCACAGTAATAGGATACATTTTCCATAGCGATACGCTGTCCCAATATATCCTGAACTTCGCGAATTCTGCCGGCAACATAGTGCACAGCGGGCTCAGTGAATGGAATCGGCATCAAGTCATATAGATGCCCCCGGTCACTACAATAGCTCAAATGCTCGGAATAACAACGGATTCCATGTTCGGAAATAAACGTTTTAATGCGTTTGAGTAAATCGTAATCCAGGGGACTTGGAGATCCGATAGACAGGGATAGGCCGTGGCAGGCAAAGGGAAAACGTTCGGTGTAAGCCCGAAATTTGCGCCCGAACCGGCCACCGACATCTATCCAGTTTTCCGGCGCCACCTCCATGAAATTGACATCATCGGTCGTCAGCGACGAGAGTTCATTGAGCAGGCTCCTGCGCAATCCCAACCCGGCGCCCTGTACAGGGTTTGGCTGCACTTTTTTCATGTTGCAATCTCCAGGCTCATGCGTTCAAACATAGAGATATACCCAAAGCGTTTGAGGTTTAGGTATATATTGGGGTAAAGAAAAAGCCCCTTGAGTTTGTTTCCTCAGCGGGGCTTTTACTATATCAGTTCTGATGCTTTTTTCAGCTTATCCCATCTCCAGCATCACACAACGGTTTAACTAACTTCCGCACTTACCTTCGCCACACTTACCTTCCTTGCCGGCTTTTTCTTTATCGCCTTCACCACATTTGCCCTCAGCGCCAGCTTTTCCCTCACCACATTTGCCCTCAGCGCCAGCTTTTCCCTCACCACATTTACCTTCACCCGCCTTCTCTTCGGCATCTTCAGCTGCCAGATTGTAACCGGCGCCGAGCTGCTCGGCCGCAAAAGGGTTATCGGACGCAGAGGCCACGGGAGTCAGAGACGCTGAAGCGATAAAAGCGGCACCCACCGCAGCAGCCAAAGGGGACAGGTTCTTCTTAGCCATAGTTTTTTCCTCGTTATGAATACTCGTTTTATCTGAAATCGTTGATCAACGGATACAGCCACCAGCACGGCTATCACTTTGCTGTGATAATGCCTATATATGACTGGGTACAATTAAATTAGTTTCTGCGGTATGTCAATTTATTTAGTCATTTTTATTAATTATTCACAATGTGCATTACTCATAATAAGCCGAGTCGACAGTGTAATTTAAAACTGTGTCAAAAGTCGTACCCACCGTTTATACCCAAAGCGTTTGAGAGCGACGCGGCCAGGGGCAAAAAGGGGCGTGCTCTGGAGGCCTAAATCTCAAACACTTTGGGTATAACCCTATCGTTGCATAAATTTTCGAGCTCAGGACCTTTTAGAGCGTAAGCTCCCACTGCCTGTCGAGACGCTTGCCCGATACTGGCATCAGCGTTTTCAGTGTCTGTGCAAACAGAGACACGCGAAATTCCTCCAGCATCCAGCGGTATTCGCGCAGGGGTAAATGGGTAAACAACGCTGCCCCCCCTTCCTGTTCCAGGCGTTGCTCCAGGCGCGTCCAATGCGACTCCAATTCCGTGATCTGCAGCCTGTCCTTTTGTATATTCTGCGGCGCTTTTTCCAAACGTACCAAAATCGCCTTCAGATAGCGAGGATACTGGCGCAGCCAGTCTGGCGGCGTGTCGTACAAACACCCCGGGTAGATAAGCCACTGCAATTGAACGTTGATATCAGCTACGGTAAAAGCCAGAGCCAAGGCATTTTTTTGCGCTTTCAGTGCTTTCTTGATCTGCACTAACACGGTGAGAATATTCGCCAGCAGAGATTCCAGTTCCCGGGCGACCGCCGCCAGTTGCCGCTGACCCACTTTAAGGCAAGCGTCAAATTGCTCCCCAGTCCTGGGCAACGCCTCAGTGTCAGTATCGGCAAAACACACCTGGGCGCAGGCGGCGCACAACAGATCGTCAATCACCTTATCGCGGTTACCGAGACCGGCGACACTCAACCCCATATCCTTGCCCTTAAGCAGTTCCCGACGCAGCGATTTCACTGTTGGGCCCAGGTTTAACAACAGCAGCCGCACCACACCCCGGCGGCTGAGATAACGCGCCCGGGCGGGCTCATCCAACACCCGAATGGCCACTGAACAGGTTTCATCCACCAGGGCCGGGAACGCCCGAATCCGGATACCATCGCGGTCGAGTTCGACCACCGACGGCAGTTCCTCTCTGTGCTCCCCTGCGACCGGGGTTTCGTCAGTACCGAAATCCCACCGGGTTATACCTGAGCATTCTATGGAATTGTCGGCACTTTGCAAACTCCGCTGTAAACGATCGCGATAACGCTGGCGCAGCACCGCCAGATCGCGCCCGGCGTCAATGCAGCGGCCGCGTTCGTCCAGCACTTTGATATTGATGCGATAGTAGTCCTCAACTTCTACCTCCCGCCAGACATCCGCCGGGACCTCGACGCCAGCGTGGCGCTGCAGTTGCCGCCCCAGTCTTTCGACCAACGCACTGTTGTCGGCGTTCATGCCCGCCAGTGCTTTATCGACAAAGGCCGGAACCGGCACAAAATGTTTGCGCCACTGCTTGGGCAGACGTTTCACCAGATCGATACATTTTTCCCGCAACAATCCCGGCACCAGCCACTGCAGACGCAACTCCGGCACCAGGTGCAGAGCGCTGACCGGGACATGCAGACTGACACCGTCATCCCGATGCCCGGGTTCAAAGTGATAACTCAACGTAAACGCCATGCCTTCCCACACTAATTCATTGGGAAACTGCGCTTCGGTGATATGGCTGGCATCGTGTTGCATCAACCATTCGCGCTGCAGAAATAACAATCTCGGCTGCGTTTTTTCCTGCTCTTTGCGCCAGGTCTCAAAACCGGAGAGATTGACAATATGTTCCGGTATTCTCTCGGCGTAAAAATCGTATAGCACCGAGTCATCGGTGAGGATATCCCGGCGACGGGATTTCGCTTCCAGGTCGTGAAGCTCTGCAATAACTTGCTGATTGTGCCGGAAAAACGTCCCTTTGCCCCTGCTGTTGTCCCCGTACCGGCCTTCGACCAACGCCGCGCGAATAAAAACCTCCCGCGCCACCACAGGGTCGATTGTGGCGTAGTTGACGCGTTGTTTTTCCACCAGTACCAGGCCGTAGAGGCTGACTTTCTCAAACGCCATAACCCGCCCGCCGCGACTGTCGTAGTGGGGTTCAAAATAATGTCGCTTGACCAGGTGACTTGCCGCCGCCAACACCCACAAGGGATCTATTCTGGCAACGGTATGCGCAAACAACTTTGACGTTTCCAGCAACTGCCCCGCCACTATCCACTTCGGTAATTTCTTAAACTGCGACGAGCCTGGAAAGATAAAAAAGCGCCGGTTGCGGGCACCGAGGTATTCCTTTTCCTCCCCGCGAAAACCGATATTGCCCAACAGACCTGAAAGCAAAGCGCGGTGAACGGCTTCAAAGCCCGCCGGTTCGCGATTCTCGACGATACCCAGGGCTTTTACTGCAAGCCGCAACTGGTAGTGGGTATCGCGCCATTCCCGCAGTCGCAGATAAGACAAAAACTCTTTTTGACACAGTTTGCGCAATTGATTCTGGGAGAGTTCCTGACGCTGGTTTTCGAAGTAATCCCACAGTTTCAGATAGGCGAGAAAATCAGAATGTTCATCGTTGAAACGCCGGTGTTTTTCATCCGCGGCCTGTTGTTTTTCCGGCGGCCGTTCGCGGGGATCCTGAACCGAGATAGCGCTGGCGATAATTAACAGCTCTCGCACACATCCCAGTTCTCCGGCGGCGATCAGCATACGCCCCAGACGCGGATCGGTGGGCAGCATCGTGAGCTGCCGGCCGATTGCCGTCAGCTTGCCGGTCGGGTCGACGGCCTGAAGCTCCTGCAGCAGTTTGAATCCATCGTTGATCAGGCGCCGGTCGGGTCGATCGAGAAAGGGGAATTCCCGGATATCGCCGATGCGCAGTTTCAACATCTGCAAAATCACCGCCGCCAGGTTGGTGCGCACTATTTCCGCATCCGTAAATTCCGCACGGTTATTGAAGTCTGTCTCATCGAACAGGCGGATACAAATACCGTCGCTGACCCGCCCGCAACGGCCCTTGCGCTGATTGGCGCTGGCCTGGGAAATCACCTCAATGGGCAACCGCTGCACCTTGGTGCGATAGCTGTAGCGACTGATCCGGGCATAACCGGGATCGATGACATAGCGAATGCCGGGCACAGTAATGGAGGTTTCCGCCACATTGGTAGCGAGCACGACACGTGCACCGCGGTGGGATTGAAACACACGGTTCTGCTCTGCGAGACTCAGGCGTGCGTATAGAGGCAATACCTCCAGATGGGGAAAATCGGCCTTGCGGATGGCGGTGGCGGTTTCGCGAATTTCGCGCTCACCGCTGAGAAAAACCAGAATGTCCCCGCCCCGGCCGGCTTGGCGCTGCCGTTCAAGATGTTGGATTTCGCCAATAGCCTCGACAATCGCCGCGAATTGATCGTCCTGCTCCGACGCCTGGGGCCGGTACAATACCTCCACCGGATAGGTACGCCCGGAGACTTCGATCACCGGCGTTTTTGCCATAGCCTTAGTTTCACGACAGGGTTCTGTCACCTCGGATGCCGGATTTTCGAGACGGGTGCCGACACCGTCAAAATGCCTGGCAAAGCGCTCCACATCAATTGTGGCTGAGGTGATAATCACCTTGAGATCAGGCCGCTTGACCAGTATGAGTTTCAGGTAACCGAGCAGAAAATCGATATTTAAGCTGCGCTCGTGAGCCTCGTCGATAATCAGGGTGTCGTAGCGGGAGAGATAAGGGTCGTTTTGAATTTCAGCCAACAAAATGCCGTCAGTCATCAGTTTAATATGACTATACTCATTCGAATGGTCTGTAAACCGTACCTGATAGCCCACCGCTTCGCCGAGGGGGACTTTCAATTCCTCAGCGATTCGACTGGCCACGGTGCGGGCGGCGATCCGCCGCGGCTGGGTGTGACCTATAATACCTCTGACACCGCGCCCCAGCGCCAGGCAGATTTTGGGAATCTGGGTGGTTTTGCCGGAACCCGTTTCACCGGCGATCACCACTACCTGGTGGTCGCCGATAGCGGCGGAGATCTCCTCGCGTTTCGCGGCTATGGGCAGTTGTTCCGGAAAGGTGATTTCCGGCAGTCGCTGCTGCCGCTCCCGCACCCGCTGCAGCGAAGCTTCTACACTCTTTTGCAGTTTCCCCAGCAAGCGGTCGTAGGGCCTGCCAGCCTCGATCCGTTTTTTTAGCTCTCGCCGCTGCCGATGCAACCGGTGTCGGTCCGCTGTGGCAGCGGTTTCAATCTCATCCGCCAGAGCGGCTAGCAATTTATTCATCGGCCCTGCCAATACCCGCCATAACATCAAAATGGGCGGCTATTATACGCATGCCGTAAGCCGTCACAAAATTGACCTGCTTTTCTGACTCATAGCGTCATTTTTTGTCACTGCCGTATTACCCGATTCAATAAACTGTCACCGTTTCCTTTGCCATATTTCAAAAGCGGACAAAAAAGCCCATTTTTAACGCAGAGTAAACTAAAAAACATGAAACCTGAACCAGTTCACACTAAATAACGGTACAAATCACATAAACGATACACAAAACACTATTTTTCGCCTCCCTAAGCAACTTCGGCACGGTTAATGAACATGTTTCCCATTAATTCCGTAGCCAACTCTAAAAAGAAAGAGGTTGGCAAAAGAAAGAGGTTGGGACACAGGCACAAGAAAGATACTGGGATACTGGAGGCAATTAATCATGTTGATGATACAGGGCAAAAGTTTTCAGGTTTCCCGCTTTTCAAGCGGGGAAACTATTTTCAAAGAAGGGCAGTCCGACAGCGTCGCCTATTCAATTCTCAGCGGCGAAGTCGAACTCTCGGTTTTGCGTGGCAACCGGCACGTGGTCGTCGATACCCTCGGTCAGGGCGCCTATTTTGGGGAGCTGCCTTTACTGTTGAAAACACCGAACAGTATCCGTGCAACCGCCATTCAGGACGCCGAACTTCAGGTAATTAGCAGTCACCGGATAGAAAGTCTGCTCGACAATACTCCCCCGCTGATGCGGGATTTGATTCTGGAGCACGCCCGCCAGCTGTATCAGAAGGTAAGCTCGGGCGAGCAGGGCCGCCCGGCTTTCCATTCCCTGCTGGCCGCCGGTTTTGCCTGAGCCTTTGCCGGCAGCGGCTTAGAGGCACGTAGCCGGCCACGCCCCCCTGCGGTAATAAGGTTCAAAAAAGAGTCTGGCGGTATTAATTCCGTTCAGGTGAGGTTTTCCAACGCTGATTTTAATTCCCGATACTTAAATGCATAGCCGCAGTCCAATAGCTTTTTCGGGACCACTCTCTGTCCTGTCAACAATATTTCTTCAGCCATTTCACCGAGCATAATCTTTAATATTGCAGCCGGAATGGTTAGTTTAAAAAATGTTTTCTTTATGCGGCCAAACTCCCGGCAAAACGCTTTGTTGGTAACAGGCACCGGCGCGGTTGCGTTAATGACGCCGTGGATATTATCGTGGCTGAGCGCATACAGGATAATACCCACCTCATCGTCCAGATGAATCCACGACATCCATTGGTCGCCCCGGGAAAACTGCGTCGCCACTCTCATATCAAACGACTTGCGCAACTCCCGCAGAGGGCCGCCGCCTTTTCCCAGCACGATACCGGTGCGCAACAGACAAACGCGCATGCCCAGTTCGGCAAACGTCATTGCCTCTTGTTCCCATAACGCACACAGGCGATGGGAAAAGCATTCGGCATAAGCGGCGTTTTCATCCAGGAGGGTATCGTCCTGATGCCCGTAGTAACCAATGGCGGACCCGCTGACAAGTACCTCAGGTCTGCGCTCGAGTCTGCTGGCGAGTTTGCGCAATTCACTGGTGACTTGGACACGGCTGTTGAGCAACAAGGCTTTGCGGGCGCGGCTCCAGCGGCCGCCGGCAAGAGGCTCGCCCGCCAGATTGATCATGGCGTCGATACGTTGATCGTCGCTCACCTCATCCAGGTGATTAATATAGATAAGCCGTCCATCCTCCAACCGGGATTTCTGGCCGGCTTTGCGGGTCAAGACGGTCACTTCCGCCCCGGCGTTGATTAGCGCCTTAACAAGAGGGCGGCCAATAAAACCGGTTCCGCCCGTAATCAATATTTTACGGCCATCGAATGTGTCCACGGCGATACGCTCAAACGCTTCGGTTATATGGGTATCATAGGCCTGGATATTCAGTAATTCTAGTTTATATCCTTAATCCGTGGCGCGTTAGCGGGACGATGGTAATAAAATGAAAGCTTGCCTATAGGCGTTGGAATGTTCATAAGCGCATCAAATCGCTCTTTTTTTATTGGCTCTATTCCATCTATCATCTGCCCAACCACCTTCCAACATTCATCATAAAACTGCAGGGTAACCATCTGCCCTACAAAGGCATGACGAAAGGACTCAAAAATCAAATGTGACGGGTAAAATATCATAGTAAGTTCTCTGATGATTTTAAGAAACATTCTAGTGATACAACATGAACATTGTATAATAAAAGGGGCCGGTGACAAATGATTCGCATTTGTCACCGGCCCATATTTTATCCGTAATTTTGTACGGGGGTACCCGCGAGGGCTGATATATTCAGTAATCCGCGCGCGGTGATAGTAGGGGTGACAATATGTGCTTTATTTTCCATACCCATTAAAATCGGGCCCACCTCAAGTCCGCCGGCACACATTTTTAATATATTACGCGCCGCGCTTGCAGTATCGGTATTGGCAAACACCAAAACATTGGCAGGTTCGTGGAAACGTGAGTTGGGAAAGATGCGATCGCGTAATTGGGGGTTCAGGGCCAGCTCCAAAGGCATCTCCCCTTCATATTCAAAATCGACGCTATTGGCATCCAATAATTCGATCGCACCGCGCATGGTTTTACCCGACGTCGATTGCATATTGCCGAACTGCGACTGAGAGCAAAGAGCGATACGGGGCTCCAGACCAAAACGACGCACATGTCTTGCCGCGCCTATAACAATTTGAGCCACATCGTTGGATGTCGGCTCTGGAAAAACATGGGTATCGGCAATAAATAGCGGACCCTGCTCAATAAGCATCAGAGACAAAGCACCGACGGGGCGTCGCTTATAGTTACCCAAAATCTGGGTTACATAGTTTAGATGCCACAGGTACTCCCCAAAGGTACCACAAATCAGGCTGTCGGCATCGCCACGATGAACGGCGACGGCGGCAATAACGGTGGTATTGGTCCGCATTGTCGCCTTGGCTAAATCCGGGGTTACGCCGCGTCGCTGGGTGATTTCATGATAGCGGGTCCAATACGCTTTGAAGCGGTCATCCTGTTCGGGGTTTATCAACTCAAAATCACTGCCGGGCTTGGCGCTCAAACCCATTTTTTTACAGCGATCGCCCACCACATCGGGTCGCCCGATCAAGATCGGCTGGCCGGTGCCCTCTTCCAACATCGCTTGCGCCGTGCGCAATACCCGCTCGTCTTCACCTTCGGAAAATATGATGCGGCGGTTCGCCAGTTTGGCGGTTTCAAATACCGGTCGCATAATAAACGCGGATTTGTACACGGAACGATTTAAGGTTTCCTTATACGCCTTTAAATCATCCAGCGGGCGGGAAGCAACGCCGCTATCCATGGCCGCTTTTGCCACCGAAACCGCAACGGTTGCCAACAAACGCGGATCAAATGGCTTTGGAATCAAATAGTCAGGACCAAAGGTAAGGTTTTCCCCTTCATAGGCGGCCGCCGCCTCAGCGCTGGTGGAAGCGCGGGCAAGGGCTGCGATCCCGTTCACGCAACTGATTTCCATGGCGTCGTTAATGACCGTTGCGCCGACATCCAGCGCGCCGCGAAAAATAAACGGAAAACACAGGACATTATTGACCTGATTGGGAAAATCCGAACGCCCCGTGGCGATGATTGCATCGGCAACCACTTCGCGGACCTGGTCGGGCATGATTTCCGGGGTCGGATTGGCCAAGGCAAAAATAATGGGTTGTTTGGCCATTTTTTTCACACAATCAGGTGTCAGTACACCGGGGCCAGACAAACCCAAAAATAAATCCGCGCCTTCAATAACCTGCTCCAGGGTACGCAAATCCGATGCTTGCGCAAACGCGGCCTTTTGCTCGGTCATCTGTGTTTCGCGCCCTTTGTACACCAAACCATCCAGGTCGCACAGCCAGATATTCTTACGGGGTACCCCGAGCTTCACCAGCATGTTTAAACAGGCGATTCCAGCGGCACCGCCACCGGTGGAGACGATCTTAATATCTTCAAACCGTTTGCCGGCGACGTGCAAGGCATTGGTCGCCGCGGCGCCGACGACAATGGCCGTCCCGTGTTGATCATCGTGAAAAACGGGAATATTCATACGCTCACGGCAGAGCTTTTCCACGATAAAGCAGTCCGGTGCTTTAATATCTTCCAGATTGATTGCCCCAAACGTCGGCTCCAGCGCCGCGACAATGTCCGCCAGTTTTTCCGGATCACTTTCATTAACTTCAATATCAAAGCAGTTGATATTGGCAAACTTTTTAAACAACACGGCCTTGCCTTCCATAACAGGCTTACTGGCCAGCGGGCCGATGTTACCCAGCCCCAAAACCGCCGAGCCGTTGCTGACCACTGCAACCAAATTGGCGCGAGCGGTATAGCGTGCCGCATCCGCGGCATTTTTTACGATTTCATTGCAGGCTTCGGCGACTCCGGGAGAATAGGCCAGTGCCAGGTCTCGGCCATTGGCCATGGGTTTGGTCGGACGAATTTCAATTTTCCCGGGTTTGGGAAATTCGTGGTAATCCAGCGCGCGATGGCGCGCCGGATTGGGTCGATCGTTATGCATATACTATCTCTACGCGTGTTACCGGTTATCTTGCACGGCTAAATTGCTGTTGTCGTTAAGGAACGGGCACGGAAAGCTTGCAAGCATAACACGCCGTAGTGTAAAGGGTGAACATGGAAGTGTGCCGGCACAGATACTTACTTGCACCGGCGCCGTCGGGGTACTTCAGACGGTTTGCGGTATTACTTCACGATGTGTTATGGGTTCCGAACGTTTTTTGCTCCGTTGCCTGGTCATTTCAACCGCCGCTTCGATCGCTTCCAGCCGGGAGGAAAAAATACAGCTCTCATTGACCTTTTCAAGCGCGTGCAAACCGGACAGCGTTGCTCTTACATCGGGGCTTAATCCGGATAACAACAGGATTGTATCGTGGGCCTGAGCATCGCCGGCGATAGTTTCCACCGCTCTGGCCGCCGATACATCGACAAAGGGTACCCGCTCAAAATCGAGAATCAGAGCAGTAGTTCCCTCCCCCATATATTCGCGTACGTGGTGGCTGATATCCGCAGCGGCACCAAAGCTTAAAGGGCCACCGAGATCGAACACCCGGATACGTCCCTGCGAAGCCTGCAACAGTTGTTGCTCTTTGGGGTTGTCCAAATGTTCGGGGAGATTTTTAATCGCATCGATCTGTAATTTGGCAACCTGCTTCACAAATGCCAGGGAGGCCAAAACCACACCTATACCCACGGCACTGATCAAATCGACAAACACAGTAAGCCCCAGAACCAATACCATCAGCGCGAGATCCCAGCGCGGCCCTTTGTGCGCTTTGGACAGGTAACCCCAATCGATAATGTCCAGACCGACCTTAACCAGGATGCCCGCCAACACCGCGTGGGGAATTTGAGCCGCCAGCGGACTCATCCCCAGCACTATCGCCAACAGTAACAGCGCGTGCACCATTCCGGAAATTCGTCCCCGACCGCCGCAACGCACGTTTACCACAGTACGCATGGTGGCGCCGGCCCCGGCAACACCGCCGATCAGCCCGGCGAAGGTGTTACCTATGCCCTGGCCGATCAACTCGCGACTGCTGTTGTGGCGGGTGCGGGTCATATTGTCGGCGACCAGGGAGGTCAGGAGACTGTCAATTGCGCCCAGAACCGCCAGAATCAGCGCCGCCTCAGTGACCAGAAGCAGTGTCTCGCTGTTAAACGACGGCAGTTGCAGACTGGGTAGCCCGGTGGGTATTTGCCCCAGCCGCGGCAGCCCGTTCAGCGCCAAACTGATAACGGTACCCATAATCAACGCGGCCAAGGCGCCGGGAATATATTTACCAAAGCGGGATGGCCAGCAATAGGCTATCAATAGTGTCACCAGGCCAATGCCCAGGGCGGCAACATTGATATCCGCCAATGCGGTGGGAATGTAAAACAAGGCGCTAATGGCTCCGGCGGGTGTTTCATGCCCCAGCAACCGGCCTATTTGCAAGATAATAATGATAACGCCGATACCGGTCATAAATCCGGATATCACCGGGTAGGGAACCAGACGGATATACTGGCCGATGCCGAGTACGCCAAACAGCACCTGAAACAGTCCAGCGAGAAAAATAGCGGTAAACACCAGCTCTATGTTACCGGAAAGACTGGAAAACAGACCTGCAATCACCACCACCATGGGACCGGTGGGACCGGATATCTGCGACGGCGTACCGCCGAAAAGCGCGGCGAAGAAGCCCACCACAATTGCGCCGTAGAGGCCGGCCATGGGGCCCAGCTCTGATGCCACGCCCAGGGCCAGCGCCAGGGGCAGAGCAACAATACCGGCGGTGATACCGCCAGTGATATCGCCACGAAGGTTCGATACATCCATCTTTAACATGAGGCTTTCCTGCGTGTGCTGAGTGATTGTCCTGAGTCTGCTGCTTCACAATCCGCTGTTTTAAAGTCCGCTGTTTTAAAAAACTGAGCAGCGTAGCGTTCCTGCAGTGGAACGAAACGGTGATCCCGCTCGTCGAGGCAGAGCACATCGCCGTTTTCAATGTTGTACAGCCAGCCATGCAGTTGCACCTGCCCGGTTGCCAGTTTGGCGGCAACTGCGGGGTGAGTGCGCAGATGTTGTAACTGCAGGGAAATATTCTCCTTGGTGATCTCATCGAGGTGTTGATGACCCAGGCCGCCACACTTCTCGTTCACCACGGCTGCCGCCGCGCGGCAGTGTCCAATCCACTCTTTTATGTGCGGCAAGTCGTCCAGTGTCTCAGGAGAGAGTGCGGCTTTCATCAGACCGCAATCGGTGTGCCCGCAGACAACAATATGACTCACACCCAGCGCCTCCACCGCAAATTCAATCGAGGCGGTGATGCCGCCGGTTACATTGCTGTGTGGCGGCACCACATTACCGGCATTGCGGCAGATAAACAGCTCTCCGGGTTCTGTTTGGGTGATCAGATTGGGGTCGATGCGGGAGTCGGCACAGGTGATGAACAATACCTCGGGGCTCTGCCCGGTCGCCAACTGCTGAAACTGGGCTTTTCGCTGGGGAAATACCGTTTTTTGAAACTGTACTACACCGGATATGATGTCTTTCATATTCACTCTCTATATTGAGTTATTGGGTGCCAATAAATTTCACTTATACCCTCGCAGTTTACTGATAGTTATGATAGAAAAATATTGTAGTTCGTGATAATTTAAAACTATCAGATATGAAATAACTCAAAAGAGAAATAACCAACCCTTATGTCTCCTAAACGACCTTCACTGCGGCAATTGGAATACTTCTCTGAATTGGCACAGACGCTAAACTTCCGCAAGGCGGCCGATCGGCTCAATGTCAGTCAACCGACTTTGACCGCCCAAATCACAACCCTGGAAGAGGTGTTGGGCGTCACCCTCTTCGAACGTTCCCGCAGCGGCACCTTGTTATCAGTCCAGGGCCGAGCGCTGCTCCCCTCTGCCAAACAGGTGCTCGCCTCGACCCGCAATTTTGAAGAGCAGGCCCACGAACTCGCCTGTGGTCCGGCAACCACCTTTCGGTTGGGTGTACCGCCGACGCTGGGCCCTTACCTGCTGCCCAATGTACTGCCGGAGCTGCATAAAACGTATGATCGTCTACAGCTCTATGTGCGTGAGGCGTCGCCGCGGCAATTGGAGCAACAACTGCTTTCAGGAGAATATGATTTGATTCTGGCGCCACTGTCGATCCACAGCGATGAACTGGCGCAAACTCCTCTATTTATTGAGCCACTAAAATTAGTATTACCTTCTGATCATCCGCTGGCGGGTGCCAGTGAAATCCTGCCTGAGAAGCTCAAGGGCGAGAGTGTACTAACACTGGAAGAGCACCATCACTTTCACCGTCAGGTGGGGGAGATCTGCTCCAAGCTGGGGGCGCGGTTGTTGCGGGACTTCGAAGGTACCAGTCTGGATACACTGCGGCAGATGGTGGTGATGGGGGTCGGTATTGCATTCCTGCCCGGACTCTACATCCACTCGGAGTTGCACCGCCCGGAGGCGGTTCAAGTCTGCGAACTCAAGGATATGCCAATTGTCCGCCAGCACACCCTGGCCTGGCGCTACACATCGCCCAGTCGGGTGTTTTTCCGCCAACTGGCACAGCGGATTAAGGACATTGTCAAACAGCGGCTGGCAACAGTGGTTACCGTAATGGAATAACGCAGAGCCAGACCACTGGCGGAGTGTTACCGCACCTGCGGGGACTTTGTCGCGAAGCGGCGGCTGTGAGGGTCGTGCACGACCCTCACAGCAACACCTGAAATCCTAATCCCGCTCCCCGAGCTGCCTGCGCAAAATGCAATGCCGGCTTATCGCTTGAACTGAGTTGCAGGTCGCGGCTATACCCAAAGCGTTTGAGATTTAGGTGTGCAGAGCACGCCCCTTTTTGTCCCTGGCCGCGTTGCTCCGTCCAGCCGCTCCAGGCATTCGCGGCGCTAGCGCCCTCACATGGGGCCTGCCATGCAGCGTCGTCGCGCGCCCTGCTATTAAACTGCACACCTAAATCTCAAACGCTTTGGGTATAGCCGCGACCTGCAACTCAGTTCAAGCGATAAGCCGGCATTGCATCCGACAAATACAGTTGCCGGCACAACCGGCGTTTGACCTTTCCGCTGGTAGTAATCGGGAGTTCTCCCCGGCCCAAGACTAAAATGCGATGTGCGGTAATACCGTGATCGTCCGCTATGGATTTCTGAATCCGCCGGTACAATTGTGTTCTGGAGCGCAGCTGGGATTGCTCATCGCTCTGGCTATCATAATAGCCCAGCAGACGCAGCAGTTTCCTTTGCAGCTCGGCAACCACAATCAATCGATCCGTATTGTCCTCGCTGACGGAAAAAGCCGCGCAACGGGCTGTGCTCAGTTCAGCGTCGCTTTTAACAATGCTCAGTTCTATGTCCTGGGGATAGAGATTGCGTCCCGCCAGTATAATAACCTCCTTGATTCTACCGGTGATAAACAGTTGACCCCGGTGCAAAAACCCGAGATCTCCTGTGCGCAGATAATGTCGGGAATCACTTCTGCCGTCTGCCAGTTCGGCTTGAAAGGTTTGTCTCGTCAGTTCAGGTTTATTCCAGTAACCCTGAGCCACATGGGGGCCGGCGATCCAGACTTCGCCGACACAATCCTCTGCGCAGACGCGCCCCGATTGCGGCGACACTATTTCAACGATTGCGTTGTTGCGCGGGTAGCCGCAGGCCACCAGGTGCTGAACCGACGTATTCCCGTCGCAGACAGCCTCTTCGAAGGGAGCCACGATACCGCTTTCCAATGGTGTTTTACTAAACGCGGCGATGCCAATGGGTTCCCGCACTGCGACGCCAGTGGCGAAAAGTGTAACCTCCGCCATGCCATAACAGGGATACAGCGCTTGCGGGCACAGCCCCAGCGCAGAAAACTTCTCCAAGAACCCTGTCATGGTCCGGCTGCGTATCGGTTCGGAACCGCAAAACAACACTTTAAGACAGGACAGGTCCAGCCCTTGATAGTGTTCGGGGCGAACACGCGCCAGGCAGTGTTCAAAGGCAAAGTTGGGTCCACCTGTGACTGTCGCCCGAAAACGGGAAACGGCCTGCAACCACACCGGCGGACGCTGAATAAACGCCTGCGGCGGCATCATGTAACAGCTCCCGCCGACGAACAAAGGCGCCAGCATCATACCGATCAGGCCCATATCATGGTACTGGGGTAGCCAGGTCACCATCACCATATCGGCATCGAATTCAAAACCGTCGGCAATCATTTCCAGGTTGGCGAGCAGGTTGCCGTGGCTGACCATCACCCCTTTGGGCTGCGAAGTCGAACCCGAGGTGTACTGGATAAAGGCAATATCATCGCCAGTGGGTCGCTGGCGGCACCTCGAAGCGGCGGCTTCGAGATCCTCCACCGCCCACCAGCTGATTTTATGTTCACTGCAGACATCGCCAGGTAACCGAGCGAGTAGATGGCGGGTTGTCAATATCAAGGTGCCGCCGGTATCGTCAATAATCGTACTGAGTGTGTCTAGCGAGCGGCTGGCTCTGGGGATCTGACAGGGAACCGCAATAACCCCTGCTGCTAGGCAACCTAAAAAAGCCATCGTAAATTCCAGGCTCGTTTCAAATAACAACAACACCCTGGCGCCTGGCTGGCAGGTGTTTTCAAGGTGGGCGGCAATCGTGCGAACCCTTTGCTGTAAATAATCGTAACTAATAACTACATGAGAGTGTTCATTTCGAATAAAACCATAAACGATCTTATGGGGGAAGCGACTCGTCCAATAGTCAAAAACCTCTATGAGATTTTCGCGATGATTGTTTTTGCTCTCGATCATTTAACCAGCCCGTGAGAATTTATCAATTTAAAACATATAGGCGCACACTGGATACTGCCATACAAACAACGCTGAAATATCAATGGAACAGACCCTATCGTTGCATAAATTTTCGACCCAGGACCGCTTCGCTCCTTCTATAGCAGCATTTTCAGGGTCGTGCACGACCCTAAGGGCCTGTAAAGAAATAACATTACATTCTCGGTGTTCCATCGCCCGTCTGGCAAGGCGCTTGAGCGAAGACTTTTCTATTCGCTGAAGGCTATTCTATTAGCTGAAGGCTCCTGCCGATATTTCGAGCTCAAGCAACACCGCCAAGCGGAATGAGGGGGCAGCGAGAATGTAAAGTAATTTCTTTACAGGGCCTAAGTATTCTTATTTTATTTAATCACTTAGTTTTTTAATTTCAACAAATGATTTTAAATTTTTAAAATTGAATTATTCTTACTTGTTAGCAATACTGGTTAGCGTAAACACTAATCGTTGCATATCCTCTGTTTAATCAACACAGCAATCAAGGAACCATTATGACTACATCATCAACCGCAAACAACTATAGTGAAATCGGCACAGTTATCGCCAAAGCCATTACCGATCACAGCTTTCTGCAAAGCTTCGTGAGAGACCCCAAGAGCGTACTCAAAAACAACGGTGTAAGCGTTGACGACACAGCAAAGATTTCCGCGCACGTACAGGGGAACACCGCCGGTGGCACACTCAACGTTGACGTGGAAAATGCAAACGTAGACTGGGTGGGAGGCGTGCACCTGGCGCTACACAAAGGGGCCAAACCCGTCTGATAGATGCACTCCAGAAAAGTGTAGCCGAGGTAAAAAAACGAATTCCGGCTACACTTTTCTGAATAAATATTTTCACGCCTACCGGCGCTACAAAATTATTTTCAGAAGCTCGCTTGCTGCATGACCGCTACCTTTTCCACGCTTAAAAGCCAGTGTTTTGGGCGCGGTTTAAAAAGATAAAAACGATTCTTAACCCATCAGAAAAAACGCCGGGTTTGCTATTCCGAGGCCATATTGCTTATGCCGATTTACGATGAAGAGGAAATCCTCGAGTGGCTGATAAATAAAATCTCCAGCTACACATCAATTCCTGAAGATGAAATAGAAACAGATCAACCGGTACTCGATATTTATGGGCTCTCATCGGTAAACGCCGTGAGCCTGTGCGGTGAACTGGAGGACTGGATAGGCTCCCCGGTGTCGCCCGATATCGTCTGGGAGTACCCTACGCTGATAGAACTCGCCAACCACTTATCCCTCAGAGACGGCGCCGCCACCCGCTTCGCCTATCGATTGATTTATTTTATTCAATCCACGTTTTCACCCTCACAACCTTTACAACAGCCATCTATACAACAGCACTCTTTACAACAGCATTGGCAAAACCCCAGTCACTCGGATGGAGCGTCTTAACGGTGGAATCGAGGGAGACCCAGTACGATAACGAACCCATAGCCATCATCGGGCTGGGCTGCCGTTTTCCCAAAGCGCACGACCCGCAACAATTTTGGTCCCTGCTCGAAAGCGGCGTGGATGCAATAACCGAAACGCCCGATGATCGCTGGGGCGATGTCCCGGGTGCGGCGCGCTGGGGTGGTTTTCTGGAGGATGTCTACGGATTCGACGCCGGCTTTTTTGCCATTTCCGAACGCGAAGCTAAAGCAATAGATCCGCAGCACAGAGTATTTTACGAAGTCGTCTGGCAGGCGCTGGAAAATGCCGCGCTCACCAAAGACATTTTGTACGGCAAACCCGTCGCCGTGTTTACCGGCATTTCCACACAGGATTACTTTCTCGACGCCAGTGGTGGCGACAATCTCTGCGCCTACACGGGAACCGGAAACGCCGCCTGCAATGCCGCCAACCGCCTCTCCTATCTGATGAACTGGAGCGGTCCCAGCATGGCGGTCGACACGGCCTGTTCGTCATCGCTGGTGGCCGTGCACCTGGCCTGTCGCAGTCTGCGCGACGGGGAGTGTGAACTGGCGATTGCAGGCGGCGTCAACCTGCTGTTGCGACCGGAACTCAGCCAGGCATTCGCGATGGCCAATATGATGGCGGCCGACGGTCGCTGCAAAACTTTTGATGCCGCCGCCGACGGCTATGTGCGGGGCGAAGGCGCCGGCGCGGTGATACTGAAACGATTGACCCGGGCACAAGCCGACGGCAACCCGGTACTGGCCGTCATAAAAGGCAGCGCCGTCAACCAAGACGGCGCCACTAATGGCCTCACCGCCCCCAACCCCGCGGCGCAGACCGCCGTGGTGTCACAAGCCTGGAAAAAGGGTGCCGTGGATCCCGGCCGGATCCAGTACATCGAACTCCACGGCACCGGTACCCTGCTGGGGGATCCTATTGAAGCCAAGGCCCTCGGCAGGGCTTTCGCCGCTGTCGACCGCAGCGACGGTACGCCAAAGTGCCGCCTCGGTTCGGTCAAAACCAATATCGGTCATCTGGAGGCAGCGGCGGGTATCGCCGGACTGATAAAAGTGGTGCTGTCAATGCAACACGGCGCCCTCCCCCCCAGCCTGCATTTTCACAAGTCCAATCCCTATATCGATTTCGCCCGCCTGCCGTTTACCGTACAAACCGCTCTGGAGCCCTGGCCAGAATCCGCCGGCAAACGTCTGGCGGGCATCAGCAGTTTTGGTTTCGGCGGCACCAACTGCCATTTACTGATCGAAAGCGACGCCGCCGCATCCGCCAATACAGAACCCACAAAGGACGATTATTTCATTCTCTGTCTCGCCGCTAAAACACCGACCGCCCTGGAACGCCTGTCGAGCCAATACGCGGCTTTTCTGCGCAATAAATCCGATACTGAACTGCAACACATCTGCCGCGCCACCAACACCGGGCGCAGCCAGTTCACCCACAGATTAGCCGTGCACGGAGCCTCAGCCAAAACACTTTGTGATAAGTTGGATAGAGCCCTCAGCGATGAGGAAAATAGAGCCCTCAGCGATGAGGAAAATAGAGCCCTCAGCGATGAGAAAAATAAAGCCCTCAGCACTTCCGGTGCCGAGTTGGAAAACAACTCACAACTACAATCAGGGGCTCAGCGCAAAAAACGCCAGCGCCGCCCAAAACCGACGCTGGCGTTTTTGTTCAGCGGCCAGGGCTGTCAGTATTTTGCCATGGCACGGGGCTTGTACCGCAGCCAGAAAGTTTTCCGCCAGACCTTCGATCGCTGCCAACAGCACCTGGAGGGAATGCTGGAAGTTTCGCTGCAAGACCTGCTCTACAGCGAACACATGGACGCGGGACAAATCCATCAGACCCGGTTCGCGCAGCCGGCCTTAACCGCGGTTCAGCTCAGCCTGGCGGCACTGTGGCAAGCGCTGGGTGTAAAACCGGATATTGTACTCGGCCACAGTCTGGGCGAATACGCCGCGGCCTGTGTCGCCGGCGCTATGAGCGAAGCACAGACACTGCGCCTGGTAGCGAGCCGTGGGGCTTTAACCCAGAAACTCAGTGCCGACGGCGCCATGGCAAATGTCCACAGCGAGCGGCAGACACTGCAACGGGAATTGGCGGCGTTCGCGGGAAAACTCGATATCGCCGCCATCAACGGCAGCCATGATCAGGTGGTCAGCGGTGAACGCGTCGCGTTGGATCAGCTGCTGGAACGGCTTGCTACGCTCGGTATCGCCAGCAACAGACTCGCTGTCGGCGCCGCCTTTCACTCCGCGCTGGTGGAACCGATCCTGCCGGAGTTGGAAGCCGAGGCGGCAAAAACAGATTACCGGCCACTGCACATCCCGCTGATATCCAGCAGCACTGGCACCGTCTTCAATGTTGGCCAACGCCTGAATAAAACCCACTGGCGCAACCACTGCCGCAACCCCGTGCAGTTCCAACAATGTTTAACGGTGCTGGCCCGGTACGACACACCCTTCAACCTGGAACTGGGGCCGGCGCCGGTGCTTTGCGCACTGGCCCACAGGCACGCCGCGCAGGTTCAGGACAGTGACACCAGGCGATTGTTTTTACCTACGCTACAAAAAAATGCGGACGACAATGCCGTGTTTTATGAGGCGCTGGCGACGCTGTTCACCCACGGCCACCACCTGCGCTGGGAACATCTTGGCAACCGGCGGGAACGACAATACACCGCGTTGCCCAACTACCCGTTCGAGCGCAAATACCTGCGTGTCAATTCGTCTATTCGCCCGCTACCAGTCCACCCTGCAGCCTCTGTGCCGCAGGAGCGGGAAAGAGAACTCGAGCCCGATCCGGTCTCCCTGGCAAACAATAGCGCCGACACCTCCACCGTTGTTACCCATCCCCAAACGCAGCCCTCACAGACACAGCCCTCAGACACTATCGACGAAGTGCGCCGGATAGTGGCGAGGCTGTTACAAACCCCGGCGGACCGCATCGATACGCGCGTCTCGTTTCTCGAACTCGGGGCCGATTCACTGGTACTGGTTTCCGCCGTGCGTCAACTGGAAAAAACCTATGGGGTCACCCTGCAAATCAGGCAGTTTTTCGAAGAGATTCAATCCATCGAAGATCTAGCCGACTATCTGCGGAAACATTCTCCACGACGGCGGCGGCAACCTGAGACCACAAGTCTCGACAACCGGGCAGTGCGCCCCACCAAAGCCCAACAAAGCGTGTTGCCCTGGCGCAGAGCCGACACCCGCGGCGGCGCGCACTTGGATACCGCGCAGCAGCGCCATTGCCAAATCCTGGCGCAGGCCTATTGCGAAAAAACCCGGGGTTCCAAGGCCTGGGCACAACGCTATCGCTCCACGCTGGCGGATAACCGAGCCTGCGCCGGGTTTCGTTTCACCACCAAAGAAATGCTCTACCCGATTGTCGCCGAACACGCCGCCGGCGCGTTTATCTGGGATGTCGATGGCAACCGCTACACCGACATTTCAATGGGATTCGGCGTGCACCTGTTGGGGCACGAACCGCCGGCGGTCAAACAGGCCCACATCGAGCAACTTGAGCGGGGCATGCCACTGGGCCCCCAGGCACCGCTCGCCGGCGAGGTGGCGGAACTCATACAGCGGTGTACGGGGCAGGAACGGGTGATGTTCACCAACTCCGGCACCGAAGCCGTTATGACCGCACTGCGACTGGCGCGGGCCTGCCGTGGGCGCGACAAGCTGGTGATGTTCGAAGGCTCTTACCACGGTCACTTCGACGGCACCCTGGCCTTTGCCGCTGGTGAGGAGGCGTCGGAACCCATGGCGCCCGGTGTAACACCCGCCATGGTGCGCGACATATGGGTACTGGAGTACGGCAACGATAGTGCGTTGGATTTCATCCATAGCCACGCCGATGAACTGGCAGCGGTATTGATCGAGCCGGTGCAAAGCCGGCACCCGGCGCTGCAACCGGCACAATTTATCCGTCACCTGCGAGACATTACCCGGCAAACCGGCGTGCTGTTGATTATGGATGAAATGATCACCGGCTTCAGAATCGCCCTTGGCGGCGCCCAGGAATACTTCGGCGTCGACGCCGATATCGCCACCTACGGCAAAATTGTCGGCGGCGGTTTGCCCATCGGTATCGTCGCTGGCAAACGACGCTACATGGACCGGGTTGACGGCGGTCAATGGCAATACGGCGATGCCTCCTACCCCGCCGTTGAAACCACGTTTTTCGCCGGTACCTTTTGTAAACACCCGCTTACCCTCGCCGCCAGTCGCGCGGTGTTAATGCACCTGCTCGCCGACGCCGGCGAGCTGTACCCGTCGTTGAACGCGCGCACCCGGGCACTCGCCACCCGCTTGAACAATTTTTTTGCCGGCAGTGGCGCGCCCCTGCGGGTGGAATATTTCGGGTCACTGTTTCGCTTTGTGTTCAGCGGCAACCAGGACCTGTTTTTTTACTACCTGCTCGATAAAGGTATTTATATCTGGGAGGGGCGCAACTGTTTCCTCTCCACCGCGCACACGGATGCTGACATCGACAATATCTTCGACACCGTCGTGGAAACCAGTCGGCAATTGCAGCGGACCGGCTTTTGGCACTCCCCTGAACGGGACGCCGAATCTCTGCTGTTACCGCTGACTGAATCCCAAGCCCAACTCTGGCGCCTGTCACAGGTATCGGCGCGAGGGCATATCGCCTACAACATCACAGCGGCACTGGATATCTCGGGCCCTTTTCAGCTCCCAGCACTGGCCCGGGCAGTCGCCTCGACAGTGCGGCGGCACCAGGCGCTACGCACCTGTATCTGTACCGATGGTTTGCACCAACGGGTTG
This sequence comes from Exilibacterium sp., assembly GCA_037384225.1. Lineage (GTDB taxonomy): Bacteria > Pseudomonadota > Gammaproteobacteria > Pseudomonadales > Cellvibrionaceae > JARROD01. The sequence continues at coordinate 2,556 of JARROD010000012.1, read as the reverse complement.
TGCCAAAGGTCGACTTGACGCCGTTATTCGAATGCCTGAACGCAGCGGACACTGCGCCGACAGCGGCTAGCGAACGCCGACTTAAGGCAAAACTGCTGCAAGCGAGTCAGACACCATTCGACCTAAGTAAGCACCCACTTTCGCGCTTACATCTGTTTCAACTCGGGCAACAGCAGCACTGTTTATTGCTGGTGATCCACCACATCATTGCCGACGGTCTGTCGACACAATTGCTGCTCGAGGAAATAATGGCGAACTATCGGCAGGAGACACAGGCCGAGGGGCAACCGCCGCTTGCTAACACCCGCGGCAAGATACCGGTTTGCAGCGAAATGGCAATCGGCGAAAAGCCATTGGCCGACGGCCAATCGTCTTCCAGCGGGAAACAACTGCAAGACTGGATCGCCTGGCAGACGCAGATCAAAACAACACCACAGTGGCAGCGCGAACGCGACTACTGGCTGCAAACACTGGCAACCTATAACAACCCCATGGCGCTGCCCACCGATAACCCGAAAAAAACGCCTGCACACCATTCAATTTTTTACTCGCCGTTTATTTTGCCTGGCTGCACCGGCTGAGTCCGGATTCGCAACTGCTGGTGGGCATTCCCGTGTCCGGCAGAAACCACGCCGGCAGTGAATCGGTTATCGCCTACTATACCCACCTGTTGCCTATTCTCATGGAACGTCCCCAGGCCCCGACCGCCTTTTCCACCCTTTTGAAACAGCTGCAAAGCCAATTGCTGGATGGATTTGCCAACGCCAATTACCCGCTGGCGGAAATGCTCAGGGAACGGCGAAACCCACAAGGCTCGCTAAATCAATCGGCGCCCGCACAGCACCGGCTTATCGATGTCGTTTTCAATCTCGACACCATCCTCGGCGAATACCAGATTCCAGGGTGCACGGTTACCCGGCGCAGTCTTTCCGGACACCAGGCTAAATTCGACTTGAGTTTGAATCTTACTTTGGAACAGGGTGAATTGACCGCCGAGCTGGACTACGATTCGGATCTGTTTCTCGCCGCCACCGCCCGCCGTTTCCTGGGACAATACACAACGTTGCTGCAGGCCGTAGTGGACACCCCCGATGCCGATGTAAGAACGCTGCCCCTGCTCACACCCGTGGAGCGCGCGCGCTGGCGACGGCGTTACCGCACAGCAGGCGGCCAAGAGACACCGCCACTGCTGTTGTCGCAGTTCACCGCCCAGGTGCAGGCCAATCCCAACAATCCGGCGGTCAGCGACGGTGAACGCACCCTGGATTATTGGCAGCTCAATGCACTGGCCGACCGACTGGCGCACCAGCTCGATGCCTTGGCGCTGCCTGAAAACCCGTGCATAGGACTGTGGTTGCCGCGACAGGCTGACACCATCGTCGCGATGCTGGCGGTATTCAAAGTCGCGGGCTGTTTTGTCCCCATCGATCCATCCACACCGACGGCGCGGGTGCGGGAGCTGCTGAACACAGCGCAATGTCAGGCGTTGGTAACCACGCCAGAAAACCCCGGCGCCAGCGACGTCGACGGCGCTCCGGTCTTTGCCGGCCCAGTGATCCCGCTGGTACTCGACCACCGTGCATCACCGGCGACGGCGGGGACTGCCCAACGTTCTATTGGAGAACCCACTTTTGAAGCGCACCCTTGTGAACCGCACCCTTGTGAACCGCACTATCAGGCCTATATCGTCTTCACCTCCGGCAGCACCGGCACCCCCAAAGGGGTTTGCATATCCCAACGGGCGCTGAGTCATTACTGCCGGGCCGCCGCCGAGGCGCTGGCGCTGCCCCCCGCCAGTCGCTGCGCTGTGGTGTCGACCCTGGCGGCGGACCTGGGCTACACCCTGGTGTTTCCGGCCCTGGCAGCAGGCGCGCACCTGCATTTGCCAACGTCCCAAGTGACGCTGGAGCCACAGGCGTTTTGCGCCTATATGCAGACGCATGCTATCGATTGTCTGAAAATCGTTCCTTCGCATTTCAAGGCCCTGATGGAAGCCGCGGAGGCAGGACCTTTCATGCCCGCGCAACGATTGATTTTGGGTGGTGAAGCCTGTGAACTCGAATTTGTCAGGCGGTTGCACGGCAGCCGCCCCTCATGCCGGATCTACAACCACTATGGCCCCACGGAAACCACGGTGGGCGCGCTGGTGCGGGAATACCGCGGTGGCGGCCGGGAAGCCGGCCAGCGCCTCAGCAACCTGTTATTGGACCGGGCGCTGGCCAGCTGCGATCTCTATCTGCTGGACCGGCATATGGCGGAGGTGCCGCCAGGCATGGCCGGGGAACTCTATATCGGCGGCCCGGCGCTGGCCGACGGTTATCTCGGCCGCGCCGCCGCCACGGCGGAGCGCTTTGTGCCCAACCCTTTCCGGCGCCGGCCGGCGGATTGTGCCCGCCTCTACGCCACCGGCGACCGCTTCCGCTGGCTGCCCGGCGGTGCCCTGGAATGGTTAGGGCGCAACGACGATCAGGTGAAAATCCGCGGTTTTAGAGTCGAGCCCGGTGAGCTTGCCTCTCACCTTCTGCGGCACCCCGGAGTCCGCCAGGCTCTGGTCAC
>JARROD010000011.1:0-24268 GCA_037384225.1 Exilibacterium sp. | reverse complement strand
CGGATTCCCACGGTATTTACCCACGAGGAGGCTTATTGCATTATTAATGAGCTTAAGGGCCGTGCACGAAATAACTTCCGGCCCCTTTATCAGTAATAAAAAGGGGTTTCGAGGCGCCCGCCTGGTGTTGTTGAGAAAACGCAGGCATAGTGGGTCTACGTCAATGGCATAGACCAATCATTTTTGTCTGTACCGACATTTTATGCAACGATGGGATCAATTCAAGTATTGCATTGCAAACTCCAGCACCTCTTGCACATCGAAAAGTTTAAACCCCCTGCGCTCGAACTCTTTTAGCTCCTCCTTGGTGGGAAAAGAATAATAGTTACCGCTTCTCTCCTGCGCCCTGCTGCTTAGTTGTTTTTTCTCTGCGAGCCGGGACACGGCGTTGACAATCATTTCACAACCACCCGGATACAATTGCAGTACATGCCATAAATACGAGCGCTGGCGGTCCACCTGGACCTTTGCCTGATCGATAATGGGGCCGGTATCGATACTACTGTCGACGATATAGTGCAGCGTCGAGCCAATTTCCCGATCGCCATTAAGCAGCGCCCTAAAGGTCGCCATCACTCCCTGGTATTGCGGCAACAGTCCCGAGTGCAGATTCAATACACCGTATTTGGGAATCGCAATGGCTTCACGCTTGAGTATCACGCCGTAGCGGATAGAGATAATAAGGTCGGGGGCCGTTTCCTCCAGCCGGTGCAACCCGGCCGGTGTATTGATCTCATTTAACGTAGCAATAGCATTATTAGCCGCCGCATCGTTAACCTCAGTGTCAGCCCCTTGGTTAACCAAAAGTCTCGCCAGTGCATCAAACCCACGCAGACGCGCTTTTACAGCGCCGGATTGATTGTCGATAAGCGGGAACAGCAGTTTGTTAAAAAGGCTTTGCTCGAAGAATTTCAGTTCGCCGAGTGCCGCTGCGGGGGGGCGCTTACCGCCGACTTTGTCCGACAAAAAATACGCAGTTTGTGTTCACTCAGTTTTTTCACCAGCAAATTCAAGGCTAGGTTGCTGGCAATATCGCGATTCGCCAGAATGGTAATATTCATGTATACCTCAATTTCTCTATCTGACTCCATGCGGTTGCACGCCAAAAAAGCGGGCACCGCGAGACGGGGTTGTAGAGACCGTTTGCGGCAGGGATGCCCAAAGCGCTTCGCGGGGCAGGCTCTGCCGCAAGCGAGCCCCCAGGGAAGGGTTTACGGCGTGTCTCTGGAGGGACTGCATCTCCTCTGACCGGATCGATTGGCAGCGTTAGTGGACGAAACTATGAACGAGGCCGAAATGATTACTGCTGCCGCAAGCGCTTAAGTTGTCCGTCGTGCACGCCGGACAACAGACTTAACGCGATGATCGCGCCCAACAGCGCCAGCCCCATATCGGACTGGGTATCCCAGATATAGCCCTGGGTACCCAAAAAAGCCTCGGAATCGGCACCCACGACAATCGCAACCCACCATTCGATCAATTCGTAAAAAGCGCTAAAGGCCAGACAAAAGCAGACAACCAGAAAATTGAGCCAGCCGCCCCCCGCAACTACCCGCTTTCGGATCAGTATTTCCCTGGCGATCAGCGCCGGCACAAACCCCTGGGCAAAGTGGCCGACTTTGTCGTAATTGTTGCGTTCAAAACCCAGCAGAGGCTGCAAATAGTCAAACAGAGGCACTTCGGCATAGGTGTAATGGCCCCCCACCATCAAAATCATGCAATGTGCCAGAATCAAGACATAAACCAGAGGTGTGAGGGGAAAAGAATGATAAGTCGACGCCAAAATCGCTATCGCAATCACGGCGGGCAATACCTCCAGAAACCAGGTAAACAGATCCTTGGGGTGGATCGCTGACCAGATAAAAACACCAAAAAACAGGCTCAACCAAACGGCTGGCTTTAACCAATCCCGAAACAGGGGTTCTGACAACGCGCTCATGGGTTACCTCGAACAAATCGGACAAACGAAGAATAGCAGGTTCTCCGGCAGGTAAAAAATGGTGAACCCGTGATAAAAAATGATAAATTGTGAGGTTATGCCCAAGCCGGTTTTATTTGAGAGGGAGAGGAGTATGGGTCGCCACATAGCCATTGTCGAAGATGAAGCCGCTATCGCGCAAAACTACTGCGACGCGCTGCGCCGCCAAGGGTATAGTGTCAGTCACTACAGCAACCGTCCTGACGCCATAGCCGCGTTTCGCGGCACACTACCGGATCTGGCCATTATCGATGTCGGCCTGGGGGAGGAGATCGAGGGTGGTTTTGACCTCTGCCGCGAACTACGCAGCCTGGCGCCCGAGTTGCCGATTATCTTTTTGACCGCCCGCGACGATGAGTTCGATGTAATTTCCGGTCTGCGTCTGGGAGCCGACGATTACCTGACCAAGGATATCGGCCAGGCACATATGCTGGCGCGAATTGTCGCACTGTTTCGGCGCGTAGACGCCTTGCGCAAACCCGCCACCAGTGCCGGCGAACAGGTTCTGCAGCGGGGCAAACTGAACCTGAACCTGGACCGGATGTCGGTGCACTGGGACGATCAGCCTGTGGATGTCACCGTCACCGAACTCTGGATAGTACACGCCCTGGCCAGGCACCCGGGGCATGTCAAAAACCGCCAACAATTGATGGATGCCGCAAATGTAGTTTTAGATGACAACACCATTACCTCCCACATCAAACGTATCCGCAAAAAGTTTTGCGCCATTGACAGCGGTTTCGCCGCTATTCAGACGGCCTACGGTATGGGGTACCGTTGGTCTGAATAAAGCTGGAGCACGCCGCCGTTGAAGCTGAGACGCCAATTGATTATTGTCAGCCTGTTGACCCTCTGCCTGCCTTGGGCGGGGTGCCAGTACATCCGCGAAATGGAGGGTGCACTGCGGCAGGGACAGGTGGTGGCGATAGCGGCAAGTGCTCAGGCGGTGGCCGCCCGACTGGCTAACGAGGCCTCTCTGCGAGCCGATCTGGCCCGGGCGACGGAAGCTGGCCCATCACAGCCGTCTGCAACGCCATCAAACCAGATCTATCTGCACCCGTTGCCGGGAGCGGCCATAGTAGATGGCTATAGCGACGATTGGCGGGATCTGGACTTCCACGCTGTCCAACTACCCGCCCTGCATTCGGGTTTGGCGGTCAGCTATCGGGCCGGGATCTACAACAATGATGTTTTCCTGTTTCTTGAGGTGACCGACCCTGTACTCACTTACCACAACCCCAGCCTGGCCCGGATGGCCAGTGGCGATCATTTGGTACACGGCACCGGCACCGGCACCAGACAGTATATTATCCGCACCAGCGCTCCGGGAGATGTCACCGGCCGCTACGTCAACCAACGTGGACTTATTCGCCAGGAGCACCGGGTTCACGGTGTCTGGCTGGAGACAAAGCGCGGTTATCAGTTGGAATTGCGCCTGCCGCGGCAGCTGCTCGACGGCAGGCTAGGTTTTGCCGTGGTGAATATCGACGATGTCAGGAAACCCGTCTCGGAATACTCGGGTACTCTGGTTGAACCTAACGGCGCTCCTCCCCCCTACGTTACGCCGCAGAAAACGTTGACCGAGGCGATTGAAATCTTTGCCGGCGAGGGGCTGCGGCTGCGGCTCGCTTCCACTGACCAGTGGCTGCTGGCCGAAGCCGGGCAACTCGAGCAGCCGAACCCGCTACGGCAACAACAGCATGGACTGCTGACCTGGCTCTACCGGGCGGCATTGGGCAAACGCCATTTCCCCCCTCTGGATCAGCCGCAGCAAACGGGCCACTTCGATGCTGGCGAGGTGCAACAGGCATTGCGCGGGCACAGTGACACCCGCTGGTATCGCGACGGCCCCCGCCGTGTGGGACGCGCGACTGTGCCCATCGAATACGACCGTCAAGTGATCGGCGCGGTGGTGGCGGAGCAAAGCAGCGATACCCTGCTGGCGCTGACCAACCAAGCCTTCAACCGGCTGTTTTTTTATACGCTGCTGGCCACTGCGGTCGCCGGTGTCGGGCTGCTGGCCTATGCCAGTTGGCTGTCATGGCGCATCCGCCGGCTGAGCCGGGCGGCGGACACCGCCATCAGCGAGGACGGCAAGATCCTCGGCCACTTCCCCGGCAGCCGGGCCCGCGATGAGGTGGGTGACCTAGCCCGCAGTTACAGCCAGCTTCTCGCGCGCCTGAAAGAATATACTGAATACCTGAAGACCCTTTCCAGCAAGCTGTCCCATGAGCTGCGCACGCCGCTGGCCGTGGTGCGCTCCTCGCTCGACAATCTGGAACATGAGCGATTACAGGAGCAGGCGCAGGTCTATGTTGAACGGGCCCGGGAAGGTGCCAGTCGCCTGTCGGGGATTCTTACGGCCATGAGTGCCGCCAGTCGGGTTGAACAGAGTATTAAGGGGGCGGAAATGGAGCTTTTCCCCCTCGACCAATTGTTGCGCGAAGTGACCGCGGCCTATAAAGACATCTACCCCCAACAGCTGCGGTTGACGACACCCGGCACCGATTCGGATTACACCGTATTCGGCTCGCCGGAGTTAATCGTGCAGATGCTGGATAAGTTGGTGGACAATGCCGCCGATTTCTGCCCCGCAGACGGCTATATCCAGTTGTCACTGGCTCAGGCACAGCGGGAAATCTGCCTGCGGGTAAGCAATGATGGCCCTCTTTTACCGCAACGGATGCAAGGGCAGTTATTCGACTCACTGGTATCTATTCGCGACCGCAAGAACGCGCCCGATGGCGCTAAAACCGGCCCCGAAAAGGCCCATCTGGGACTTGGCCTGCATATCGTCAGGTTGATTGTAGACTGCCACAATGGCCGGGTCAGCGCCCGTAACCGCCGCGACGGCAGTGGAGTGACCTTCGAGATTGTACTGCCGAGCGGTACATCCTTATCCTAACGCAGCCATTGTAATTATTGACATGACAGCTAAAACCGGCATAATGTCGCGTCCAATTTTATCGTAGTCCGTACACTGGACTAGGGTTTTGAGACTAATACTGAATCAGAAAAAATAGGAGCAACGCGGTGGCTAACACACCTCAAGCTAGAAAACGCGCGCGCCAAAACGAGAAAGCTCGCAAACACAATGCCAGCCTGCGTTCCATGGTGCGTACCTACATCAAGAAAGTAGTGGCCGCCATTCAGGCGGGCGATGCGGAAGCGGCTAAAACTGCCTATGCGGCGGCGGTACCGGTAATCGATCGTATCGCTGACAAGGGGATTATTCACAAAAACAAGGCTGCGCGTCACAAGAGCCGCTTAAACGCTCAGATTAAAGCTCTGGCGGCCTGACCCCTTTTTTCGCTTTGGATATAAAAAAACCGGCGGCTGCCGGTTTTTTTATATCCGGTGTTGTTCAAGTTTCAGCTCTTCAGGTTTCTGAAAGCCCATCCGCTTTTTGCCAGATGCGGATTTTTGAAATAAATCCCCAGCGTGCTTTCAATCTGACTTCATCGCCTTCGCGCCAAATTTCACATTTATATTCCCTGCCGTTTTTAGGATCCAGTACCAATCCATCGGCCCACCTGTCACCGTCGAGTTGCAAACCGTTGACGATCACCAGCCCTTCAATCGGTTGCCCCTTGCGTTCATCCTTACAGTGCCGGCAGACAGCATCGGCACGCTCTCCGGGTTTGGGAAAAAACCTAACAATCTTTCCGTACAATTTGCCGTCATCGGTATAGAGCTGCACTTCGGATCTCGGTTTGCCATCCTCGTCGAGCGTAGTCCAGCGCCCGACGACATCAGAGCTACCGGCATAGCAGCTGCTGACAAACATCATACCCAACAGAAGTTTAACAAATTTGTTCATTATCATTGCCTCTCTTAAACAACGCTTAGCTGTAAGGACTGCCGTAAAAAAGGACTGCCGTAAAAATCTGCATAAAAACATTTTAATTCCGCAAAACAATAACAACTAATACCGCCCCCTCATAGAGGGTTAACAGATATTTACAAACAGCAGCAACCATTTCCAGCGGACATTACTCACCGTTTCACAGGTAGCGGCAATGCGCCCTATTGAATGACCAAACATTCAAAAACACATGAAAAATTCAGGGGATAATAGCGAAAAACGTAACTTCTCAATAACCCGGGGTATTGTGCCTTCGATCCGGCGGCCATCCGCCTGACAATGTGCCTACCCCGGGTTATTGAGAAGTTACCGAAAAACTAAGAAATAAACTCAGCGAGAATACCCTGGAGCGCATCGAACTCCAGGGGCTTGGCCAGGTGCTCATCCATACCCGCCTCCAGGGCTTTTTTCTTATGGATTTCCATGGCGTGCGCCGTTAAAGCGACAATATTGACTCTCTTTCTACCACCGCGGGATTCCAGGCTGCGAATTTCCCGGGTGGCGGTGAACCCATCCATTTCCGGCATTTCGCAATCCATAAAAATAAGGTCGTAAGGCACACCATCACGGTTTTCCGCACACTTGCGCTGATAGTGCTCCACCGCCTCGCGACCGTTGTAAACAAATTCTGGAATAATACCCAGTTTGGCCAAAAAACCACTAATGACCTTCTGGTTTACAGCGTTGTCTTCAGCCACCAGGATATTGGCTTTCTCGTATTTTTTTCGATGGGCAACCGCAATTCTGGCCCGCTTATCTCTGGGGATGTACTGATCGACGAATTGCCTCACCAGCACACTCTTCAGAGTGCTGGGCGCAACCGGCGTTTCCACGACGGCGGCGATACCGGTGTTTTCAAGTTGCTCATTCATAACCGGCTCCACGGCGCTGTTTTGCAGAATGATCCTGGACTTATTGAAAAGGCGCGCGAAATTTAGTCCTATTTGCAAGCTGTTTTTTCCGGAAATTTTCTCAGCGATAAGAACCAACTGCGGTTGTTCAGTGCGCAAAATCTCCATCGCTTCCTCTACAGACGTTGCCGTGAAAGTCTGCATACCCCAGAAGCGCGCGTGGGCGACCAGTGTGTCCCGGCGAAAAACGTAGGGGTCGACAAACAATAGTTTTTGTCCCACCAGAGCCTTAGGCGTTTGCGGCTTGCGCCGAGGCATCGTCGTCAGTGGCAGTTTGAGTACAAAGGTAGCCCCTTTACCCAATTTGCTGGCAACCGATATGGCTCCCCCCATCAACCTGGCCAACCGCATACTGATTACCAACCCTAATCCCGTACCACCATATCGGCGAGTGGTGCTGGAATCGGCCTGGGTAAATGCCTCAAAGATAATTGCACGCTGTTTTTCGGAAAGTCCCACTCCGGTGTCACTGACAGTAATTGCATACTCCGGAGCATCTGCAGACTGGGCGTCAGCGCTAACCAACAGACGAACTTCCCCCTGAGGGGTAAATTTAAAGGCATTGCTGAGTAAATTCAGCACTACCTGTCGAATCCGGGTCGGATCCCCCACCATCTGTACAGGTGTACCCGGGGGTATATCAACGACAAACGACAAATCATCCCGGGTGTGCTGCGCAAATACCCGGGCACAGTCAAAGATCAATTCCTCTAAATTGAACCCCACCTTTTCTATCTGCATTTTTCCCGCTTCAATTTTTGAGTAGTCGAGAATATCGTTGATAACGCTCAACAGTATTTCTCCGGAGGTCTGCACCGTATCCAGATAATGGCATTGCTGCTCATCGATTTTGGTATCTCGAAGCAGTTCAACCATACCCAGAACACCGTTCAGGGGGGTGCGAATCTCATGGCTCATCGTTGACAGAAACTGGCTTTTTGCCTCGCTCATCTTCAGTAATTTTTCATTGGCGGCTTCCAGTTCTCTGGTTTTACTTTCCAGCATTTTATTGACTTTAAGCTTTGCCTGAGAACTTCTGAATATTCCGACAATCAGGGCAAAAAACGTCAGCAGTGCTATAACAGCCGCCGCCAATATAAAACGCTGATTTTCAATGGTATGAATCTGCTCCGAGAGTATCGCGCTTTGCTTTTCAATCAGTGCTTGCTGCTCTCGAATGTCCTCTTTCTGGCTCTTCAGGTGCTTGAGATTGTCTCGTATTCGCTTTGAATAAGTATTTATATCAGCCTCTTTTTTCGCCAGCACAGATTCCTTTTCATTTAGAATACCTTCACTTTCACTTAGCGCAGATCTTATATTATTCAAACTGCTTTCCAATACAAACAGCTCTTGTTCCCGCTCACTTATACCCTCCCCTTGCCGCTTAATTCTCTCCATCTGTGCGTCAATTCGCACCCGCTGCTTTTGTATATCATTTTTTTGCCTGGCAATCGTCATTGCCTGCTGTTTCAGCAACTGTTCCTGACTGAGCAGCGCCTGACGCTGTTGTTCAAGCGCGTGTACGGCCTTACTGAGCTCAGCTTCCGTTTCCTTATGAATAGCGGCAATATCCAGCTCCGTACCGCCAAATAACAGGATATTTTTTGAGGGCACAAGCCCCTCGTAGAGCAGGCTGGAACGGTTTATCTCAAATGCGAGACGCGCGTGAGGCATGAGGATAAAATTGATCATCACACTGCGCTTATCCTCGGCAAATTCACTGACCAAAAGCGTTTCGGTTTGACGCAGTTTCGCGGCGATATTCGATAAGTAACGATTGTATCTCTCTGAAACGAGAACGACCTGGAGGCTGGCAGCGGATTTTAAATTTGCTATTGTTCTAACCTCCACGGCCTTGCCGCGGATCGTTTTCCCCTCGAACAGTTTCTTTAACTCAGTCGCCAACTTCGGATCTCTTCCATAAAGTCCAACTTTAAAGCGGTTAAATGTTGTTTCGTCGGGCCATTCAAGGTTGAGAAGAATTTTATGAATAAAAATAGCTTTGCCTCTTTCCCTACTGACCGGCTCCACCTCCCGACCGGAATCGGATTGCGCAATGCCTGACAAAGGCAACACCATCCCCAGCAGGCATAGAAAAACCAGTCGCCGAAGCAGATACAGAACGGAAAGTTTACGTTGACACATACCTAGTAAACCTATTCCAGGGAATACTCTATCGCAGCAAAAAAACACAAAGCATCGGCGTAAGAGCTGGCAATAGATTTATAAACACATCTAGTATTATAAACCATACAACGGGCAGCAACTCTTGTAATACACCTCCGCCCGCCCTAACGCCCCTCACCCAAGCAGCAACCGACACCTCACCCCCGTGCCAACACTGGAACTATGGCTCTATTCGGTAGGAGCGTCTTCTTTGAATATTATTCTTTTAAACAAATCCGTCTAAAAAGCCTTCAAAGCATTAATCAGTTCACGGGTCTGCTCCACCGTGCCCACAGTAATTCGCAACCCCATGTTACCCTCTGCATCAGACTTGGGACGAACCAAGATACCCCGTTCACGCAAGTGCTGTTGCAGCGACGATGCGTGGTCGGGAAACAGCCACAAGTAATTGGCGGCACTCGGCCAGAACGCTATCCCGGCATGGTTCAGATACTGCTCCAGCAGGGGCTTTGCCCGCTCCATCACCTCAATAACGTAATCCTTCGTATACTGCGGGTTAGCCAGTGCCGCCTCTGCAGCCACCACAGCCAGTTGATTGATATCGTAGGGGCCGCGTATGTTAAGTAATACTCGTATGTTTTCTGCAGCAGTCAGAATATAACCAAACCGTATTGATGGCAGACCCCAGGTTTTCGAAAAAGTCCGAGTAACCACAATATTGGGATAAGCGACAAGATGCTTGACCACCGAAGTCCGCGTGTATTCGAAATAACACTCATCAACCAAAACAACGGCATCGGGCGCCGCGGCGGCAATGGTTAAAATATCCGCCTCCGCCACCGGGGTACCACAGGGATTGTTGGGGTTGGCAATGACAATCACCCGGGTTTTCGGCGAGATGGCTGCAACCACCTCCCGCATCGGAAACCCCCCATTACGGGTATACTGAGGTTCGATCACCTTCAGGTTCTCAACCCCCGCGCACTGCTGGTACATGGCAAAGCTCGGTCCCGGAATAATCGCTTCATCGCCTTCGCGGCAACTAGCCCGGAAAACCAGATCAATCCCCTGATCCGAACCGTTGGTAATCATCACCTGGTCCCTATCCACCGTGCAGTACTCGGCCAGATGTTGCGTAATGTCCCCATAGCAAGGATACATCTGCAGGCGATCACTGAGAATAAATTCCGTCAGGGCACGTTTGATCGACTCACTGACCGGCATAGTGCGCTCGTTAAAATCCAAAAGCATGTGCTGCGCAGGGTTGCGCCCCTCCAGAGGGGGCTGATAAGCGTTCATGCAGGCAATATGTTCTTTAAATACACTCATGGTCTATCGTCAACATACTCAAAGCAGGACTAAATTGTCACGATGAACCAATTCATCGTCATCTTTGTAACCGAGCAGCACTTCAATACGCTCACTGCTAACACCAATAATTTTCCGGGTTTCCGCGCTGCTGTAATTAATCAGCCCGCGGGCAACTTCCCGCCCTTGACCATCGGTGCAAACCACCATATCGCCGCGGGTAAAATTACCCGTCACCTGTTTAACGCCCACCGCCAGCAGACTGCGGCCTTGCTCTCTCAAGACCTTTACCGCACCATCATCCAGTACCAGAGTACCACGGGTCTGCAGTTGGCCCGCAATCCAGCGCTTGCGCGCCGCCTGGGGCTGCTGCTCAGCAACCAGCAAGGTACCGAGCATCTCCCCCGCCCGCAACCGCAACAGCACCTGCTCGGTGCGCCCACCGGCGATCAGTGTATGCGCGCCCGAACGCGCCGCAAGCCGCGCCGCCCGCACCTTGGTAATCATCCCTCCCTGCCCCAGTCTGCCACCGCCTCCGGCCATGGCCTGCAGAGTCTTATCCAATGCCGATGTTTCGCTGATAATCTCCGCCTTGGGGTGTGTGCGCGGATCGCGCTGATACATACCATTCTGATCGGTGAGAATGACCAACATCTCAGCCTCGACCAGATTCGCCACCAGCGCCGCCAGGGTATCGTTATCGCCAAAACGAATCTCCTCGGTCACCACAGTATCGTTTTCATTCACCACGGGCACAACACCCAGCTTTAGCAGTGTACGCAGGGTGGAACGCGCATTGAGATAACGCTCGCGGTTGGATAAATCATCGTGGTCCAGCAACACCTGAGCAGTGTGCAATCCATACTGCTGAAATGCCCGCTCATAAGTCTGCACTAATCCCATCTGCCCAACGGCGGCGGCGGCCTGCAGCTTATGGATTGCCTCGGGGCGACACTGCCAGCCCAGACGCCACATGCCCGCCGCCACCGCCCCGGATGAGACCAACACCACATTCACGCCTTCGCCATGCAATTGGGCGATTTGTGTAACCCAGGATCCGATCGCGTCAACGTCCAGCCCTTTGCCGTCATTGGTTAACAGTGAGCTGCCTACTTTTACAACCCAGCAGCGTGTATTTTTTAATGCCCCTCTCACAGACGTCATCTCAAGCCGACCCAAAAATTTTACGATAAAGTTAAATAATTGATCCGATAAAAGCGGCGGTACGGCGCGCCCACTCTTTCTGCAATGTTTTGCTCGCCCGCAACAGCTCCTCACACGCGTTTTCAATATAGGATAACAGTGTCGGGTCCATGTCTGCCGGCAATTCCTCCCGGTCCAACACACGACAACGCCCGTCGGGAGTGGTTAGTATATCCACGATCAGATCCCGCCAGTAAATTTTTTCGATGGATATTGTGGTTCGGTCACTTATGTTCGTGTAAAAAGCCAGCGTCTGACCATCGGGATTGAGAAAGTGGTAAACGTTATAAGGGCGCGACGGCCAAAAATAGCCGACACTAATATCCCCGGCACTCAGTGAAATACCGTGTAACTGATAGTCCGCCGTTAACCGGTAGAGCACCACAGCTTCATCATCATTTAAAGCCAACAAACGACACTTAAACGCCTGCTGTAGGCCGGAATATTTTTCTTTTATTTCAAGAATCGTCGTTCCGTTCATACTAACGTCTCAATAACCCGACAAAAACTCAGGGACTATATTCGACTTCAACACCAGAGCCGTCATCATCACCATCATCGTCATCTTTACGTGTAGCTTTCCGCGCCCGCTGACTGGCACGCAGGGATTCGATTTTCTCCCTGGCCTCAAGCTGCATCCGGGCCTGCCTTTCCCCCTCCTCTGCCGCCGCCTCCGGATTGCTTTGTTCCCGTTCCCAGCACTGCTCCAGATAATCCATCACCTTTTCACAAAGAACCTCAGTCCCCGATTTATTGATCGCCGCCACCCAAAATACCGGCCCCTTCCACTGCAACGCTTTGACAATGTCCCGACAGCGACTTTGCACTTGCTCCGGCGGCAACAAGTCAGTCTTATTCAACACCAGCCAGCGTTCCCGCCCCGCCAGAGTACTACTGAAGTGTTCCAGTTCCCGAGCGATAGCGCCGGCATTCGCCACCGGATCAGTGCCGTCATAAGGACACACGTCCACCAGATGCAACAGCAGGCGGCAGCGGGTCAAGTGCTTGAGAAACCGAATCCCGAGCCCCGCCCCCGCTGCGGCCCCTTCAACCAGCCCGGGAATATCCGCTACCACAAAACTACGGTGAGGCTGCACCTTCACCACCCCCAGGTTAGGCACCAGGGTCGTAAATGGATAATTGGCCACCTTGGGTTTTGCCGCTGAAACCGCGCGGATAAACGTGGACTTGCCGGCGTTGGGCATTCCCAGCAACCCCACGTCGGCCAGGACCTTGAGCTCCAGCTTGAGGTTGCGGAACTCGCCTTCTTTACCCGGCGTAGTTTGACGGGGAGCCCGGTTGATGCTGGATTTAAAGCGCGTGTTGCCGAGTCCGTGGAAACCACCCCGGGCCACCAGCAGGCGTTCTCCCGGGGCTTTGAGATCGCCGAGCACCGTTTCGGTGTCGGCATCGATAACCGTTGTACCGACCGGGACTTTCAGCACCAAATCGTTACCTTTTTTGCCGGTGCAATTGCTACCGCCGCCACTCTGGCCGCTTTCAGCGCGGTATTTAGGCTGGTAGCGAAAATCCACCAGGGTATTGAGAGCATCTTCGGCTTGCAGGTAGATACTACCGCCGTCACCACCGTCGCCACCGTCGGGGCCGCCCTTGGCGATGAATTTTTCGCGGCGGAAGCTCAGACAGCCATTGCCTCCACGTCCAGCGTGCACAGAAATGGGCGCCTCATCGACAAATTTCATGTTGGATCTCCGCTACTGTCTGAACAGTGGTAATTTACAACGAAAAAGCCCCATCGAATTGACGGGGCTTTAGCAAACGTACGGTAATTTAAAGTCTGGCTGTGCCAAACGCCGCTGTATCGCGCTTATCAGGCTGCTTCGATGCTGACAAATTTGCGATTTTTAGGGCCTTTAACTTCAAATTTCACCTTACCGCCAGCTTTGGCAAACAGGGTGTGGTCTTTGCCAATGCCGACATTGGTGCCAGCGTGAAACTTAGTGCCACGCTGGCGGACAATAATGTTGCCGGCGACCACTGTTTGCCCACCGAAGGCTTTCACCCCCAGACGTTTACTTTCAGAATCGCGACCATTGCGGGTACTGCCGCCAGCTTTTTTATGCGCCATGATTTAACTCCTGCTTAACCTGTGATGCCAGTGATTTTGACTTCGGTGTACCACTGACGGTGACCTTGACGTTTCATCGAGTGCTTGCGGCGGCGGAATTTGATGATTTTCACCTTTTCTCCGCGACCGTGATTAACCACTTCAGCAGTGACCTTGGCGCCCTCTACCTGTGGGGCCCCTACCTTGATGTCATCGCCATTGGCAACCAGCAATACCCTGTCGAATTCGACGGTTTCACCGGTAGCAACTTCGATTTTTTCCAGCTTGAGGGTTTCACCCTCGGTCACGCGGTGCTGCTTACCGCCACTTACAATTACTGCGTACATAACCTTGCTCCAACTCTTACATTACAGATTCGGACGACACGAAGCAGCTAGGCAATAGTACTTATATGCTACTAACTAGCAGTACCAGACAGACTCAGTGCCGACCCTGTTACTGCGGAACAAGGTCGGCAAGGCCGCCATTAACAACCGAGCTTTTAAAAAAGGCCAGACTGGGCCCCGGCTTGCGTCGTATGTATATTGGCCCGCGATTCATTACGCTTTATTACAGCAAAGGCAACCCGCCTTTGGCGATAAGCACGGACCAGAAATTCAGGGGCCGCAATTCTACGGTAAAGACGATACCAACGCAAGTTTACCAATAGTCTGCTTGACAGGAATCTAGCCCACGCCTAGCATCCTCGTCTTTGTTTTTAAGCTTCGATGCCATGCTGCCTTTTCACAATATCGTTGAACGTGACTTTAAAGACGTCAACCAACTGATTATTGACCAATTACACTCCACGGTGGGACTAGTGGAAAATATTGGTCACTATCTGGTGGAAGCCGGCGGTAAGCGCATTCGCCCCCTATTGGTGCTGCTCACAGCGAAAGCTCTTGGCTATAAGGAGCGCCGACACCTGGAACTGGCCGCGGTCATCGAGTTTATCCATACTGCGACACTGCTCCATGACGACGTTGTAGACCTCTCCGCCCTGCGCCGCGGCCGCCCAACCGCTAATGCCAAATGGGGCAATGCTCCCAGCGTGCTGGTGGGGGATTTCCTGTACTCCCGCGCCTTTCAGATGATGGTCGCCATTGGCAATATGGACATAATGCAAATCCTGGCCAACACCACCAATATTATTTCCGAGGGCGAAGTGCAACAGTTGGTGAACGCCAGGGATCCGCGGGTGAGCGAGGAGAATTACCTCAGTGTGGTACATAAAAAAACCGCGGCATTGTTCGAAGGCGCCTGTGAAACGGCGGCGGTGTTGAGCGCCTGCGGATCGCAACTCCAGCACGCGTTGCGCCGCTACGGTTACCATCTGGGGCTGGCGTTTCAGCTGGTGGATGACGCCCTGGACTATGAAGGCGATGCCGAAGCCCTGGGGAAAAATGTCGGCGATGACCTGGCCGAGGGCAAACCCACGCTGCCGCTTATCCACGCCATGAAGAAGGGCACGCCCGCCCAGGCGGCATTGATAGCCGATGCCATCAGGGAAGGAGGCGTGGATCACCTTGAGGAAATAGTCAACATCGTCAAGTCGACCGGTGGGCTCGACTATACAATGCAGCAGGCCCGGATCCAGGCCGATCAAGCCATCGCTGAATTGTCACAGTTATCTGACAATATCTACTGTAACGCCATGACAGATTTAGCCAGATTTGCCGTTAACCGGCGTTATTGACCCCCTTTAACAACGCGCTGATAGACAAATGAGGATGCGAAATGTCCAATCGACAGATAGCCAAGCGCTATCGTTGCTGGCCGGCTTTAATGGCCGCGAGAGGCCACTGGGACAATCTGTCCCTACTGGATTCGTTTCGGCGGGACCCGCAACGCGGCCAAACCTATTCCCTGCAGGCAGCGGGCTTATTTCTCGATTACTCTAAAAACCACCTCCACCCGGAGGCGCTGCTGCAGCTTTTCGCAGCCGCCAGAGAAGCTGACCTGCCCCGGGCCATAAGCCGACTGCTCGGTGGAGAACCGGTCAACAACACAGAAAAACGCCCGGCGCTGCACACCGCATTGCGCTTTCAGGGGGAACCCGACAACGAAAAAGAAAAGGTTGTGGGTGAAACTCTCGCCAAGATGACCGCCTTTGTCAACGCCGTGAACGGAGGGAGTTGGAAAGGCTTTGGCGGCAACGCCATTACCGACGTAGTCAATATTGGTATCGGCGGTTCAGACCTGGGCCCGCGGATGGTGGCAGAAGCCCTTAGCGTCAGCGGGCACGGGCAAAAGAATGTAAACGTCCATTTCGTGGCAAATGTCGACGGTGCAGACCTGTCCGACACACTCGTGAACCTGCCTCCGGCAACCACCCTGTTTATTGTCGCCTCCAAATCATTCTCCACGCTGGAAACCCGTGAGAACGCATATTCGGCCCGCCGCTGGATTCTGGCGGGCGGTTGCCCGGAATCCGAGCTACACAAGCACTTCGTGGCAACCAGCAGCAATGTGGCGGCAGCGCAGACCTTCGGTATCGCCGCGGACAATATTTTCCCTATGTGGGACTGGGTCGGGGGGCGATACTCACTGTGGTCAGCCATTGGACTGCCCATTGCTTTGGCGCTGGGAATGGACGGTTTCAATGCTCTGCGCGCCGGTGCCAACGCCATGGACCGCCATTTCGCCAGCGCCCCACTGGAAGCCAATATGCCGGTTATCCTGGCACTGATCACCTTTTGGTACAGCCACTTCTGGGGCGCCCAAAGCCAGGCCGTGCTCCCTTACGCGCAACGCCTTGGGCGCCTGCCCGCCTATTTACAACAGCTGGATATGGAAAGTCTGGGCAAATGCGTAACCCGGGCCGGCGAGGCTGTCGATTATCAAACAGGACTGGTGCTATGGGGCACGGAAGGCACCAATGGCCAACACTCATTCCATCAACTGCTGCACCAAGGCACACGGCTGGTGCCAGTGGACTTTATCGCCTGCCGGCAGCCGATGAGCGAACTCGACGGCCAGCACCAACATCTGCTGGCTTGTTGTATCAGTCAGAGTCAGGCTCTACTGGCGGGCAAGTCACTCAGCGAAGCACAAGCCGAGCTTCGGGTTCAAGGGCTGTCCGAGACACAGATCGATGAGTTGGCAGCGCACAAAGTCATTCCTGGCAATCGTCCCAGCAACACGCTGGTGCTGCCCGAGTTGTCGCCTGCAGCGCTGGGCGCTTTGATCGCACTTTACGAACACAAGGTGTTTTGCCTCGCCACGCTCTGGGATATCAATGCTTTCGACCAATGGGGTGTGGAGTTAGGCAAACAACTGGGTGGAGCCGTACATCAGGCATTGCAAAGCGGGCAATATCCTGAAATTTGGGACAGTTCGACTACCCAATTGGTAGAGATGTTCAAACAAAGCTGATGCCGCCTAGCCGGGAGGGCGACAGCCCTCCCGGCTAGGCGATCCCAGGGTTGCGCTCCAACCCCTGTATCAACTGCCGATCAGCCCCAGTAGTTCATCGCGCTTCGCTTCCATCAACGCGGTATCCCCCCGGGACTCTACATTCAGGCGTACAACCGGCTCAGTATTCGACATTCGCAGATTAAAGCGCCAATCCTGAAAACTCATAGACAGGCCGTCTGTCATGTCGATATCGTTTGCCAGAGGGCGGTAAAAGGCTTCCACCTTGGCCAGCAGCCCCTCGGGATCGTCTACGCGGTTGTTGATTTCACCACTACAGGGAAAGGCCGCCATTCGCTCTCCCACCAACTGCGATAAGCTCTCACCACTGTCGCAGATCAACTCCACGACCAATAGCCATGGGATCATACCACTGTCACAATAAGCGAAACCCTTGAAATAGTGGTGGGCACTCATCTCACCACCGTAGACCGCGTCCTCCAGGCGCATACGCTCCTTGATAAAAGCGTGCCCGGTCTTGCTTTGCACCGGAGTGCCCCCCATACTCCGGGCTATTGCCTGAGTGTTCCAGGTCAGACGCGGGTCGTGTACCACTTTGGCGCCGGCGTATTTGCTCAAAAACGCCTCAGCCAATAGCCCGACGACATAGTAGCCCTCGATAAAATTGCCTTTTTCATCGAAGAAAAAACAGCGATCGAAGTCACCGTCCCAGGCAATACCGAGATCGGCGTTGTGGGCACGCACCGCTTCAATGGTTGGCGCGCGGTTTTCCTGCAACAATGGATTGGGAATACCATTGGGAAACTGACCGTCCGGCTGGTGGTTGATTTTAATAAATTCGAACGGCAACAGTGGCTCGAGCGCATCGATCACAGTGCCGGCACCACCATTGCCCGCATTAACGACTATTTTCAATGGCTTTAACGCCACCAGGTTTAGATACGTCAGCAGGTGCTGAATATAGCGTCCGCGGCAATCGATGGATTTCACTTCTCCCTTGCGCCGGGCCGGTGTGAATTCCGCTTGTTCGGCGAGGCGTTTGATGTCGTCAAGCCCAGTGTCGCCGCTGATGGGCCTGGCATCCTCGCGAACCAGCTTCATGCCGTTGTAATCGATAGGATTATGACTCGCCGTCACGCAGATACCACCATCGACTTTTTGGTCAAAAGTGGCGAAATACACTTCTTCCGTCCCACACTGACCGATATGTAATACATCGGCGCCGGCATCGGTAATCCCCCGTACCACAGCATCGGTAAGAGACGGACTTGTGAGCCGGATATCGTGGCCTACCACCACCACCCGGGCCTTGAGAAACGACACAAACGCGGCGCCAATCCGGTAGGCAACATCCTCGTTGAGCTGGTCGGGTACCCGACCTCTGATGTCATATGCCTTGAAACACGTAATTGCTTGACTCACCCTCTATCCCCTTTAAGTCATCGATGTGAATGCCAACGGCTATTCCTGTTCATAGATATTTTCAAACACGTAATTAGTTGCCTCGACAAAACCTTCTACACTTCCGCAATCGAAGCGGCGACCGCGAAATTTATAAGCCATGACACAACCATTGCGGGCCTGTGTCATCAATGCATCGGTGACCTGCACCTCGCCGTTCTTTCCCGGTGGGGTACTCTCAATGATTTCAAAAATATCCGGTGTAAGGATATAGCGACCGATGATTGCCAGATTGCTGGGAGCGTCTTCCGGCGCTGGTTTCTCCACCATATCCGTAACCTGTATCAGGTTTTCTTTGATCTGCTCACCGGCCACCACACCGAACTTACTGACCTTGTCGGCAGGCACTTCCTGTACCGCCACGATGCTGCAGCGAAACTGCCGGTAGAGTTTGACCATTTGCGCCAAAACCCCCTCATCCTCGGCAATGCACAAATCATCCGACAAAACCACACCAAAAGGCTGATCGCCAACCAGGCGACGACCGTTGAGAATTGCGTCCCCGAGACCGCGCATTTCATTTTGCCGAGTATAGGAGACCAACGCTTTATTCATAACATCTCTAATGGAAGTCAGATACTTTTCCTTGCTGGTACCTGCAATCTGGTGTTCCAATTCATAGCTGACATCAAAGTGATCAGCGATTGATCGCTTGCCCCGACCAGTGACGAAACCGATTTCATGTAACCCCGCCTCCAGTGCCTCTTCTACGCCGTATTGCACCAGCGGTTTATTAACGATCGGCAACATTTCTTTAGGCATGGCTTTGGTTGCCGGTAAGAACCTTGTGCCGTACCCCGCCACAGGAAATAAACACTTTTTAATCATCAACCTTTCCTTATTTCTTTAGCTAATTCTTAACCTTCAGTTCTTAACCTTTGGTTCTTAACTTTCAACGCTTAACTCTTAACTCTTAACTCTTAACTCTTAACTCTTAACTACGCGTTTCTCAATACTATCAATTGCCAACGCTTTCGATTTTCAACACCACCAATTTTTAATACACTAGAGTGCTAATATTCAGAGTGCCAATATTCGAGGAAGTGTAACAAGAACGTTACAAAAACCGGGCCATAACGAATATACCACAACTGTCAGCAATAATAATTGTCACGCCATGCTCCAACTAGACTCACAATGATAAAGACGTCAGCATTAATGCCAAATAATAGCCTGCGATTCACTACAAATCAGTACCGCGAGATAAGCCCTCACCTTACTTGCGCAGCAGGACCAGATAAAAATCCGGGCTAGACAAGTTGCCGGCAGCCGTTAGAATGGGCCCCTTTGTGTCTTTTAGACAGAGTCAGGTTATGGATCCGAAAGAAGCTAAAAGTGCTTACACCCGAGAAGAACTTCTGGAATGTGGTCACGGCCGTATGTTCGGCCCCGGCAACGCCCAACTCCCCATTGGCAATATGCTGATGCTCGATCGCATCAGCCATATCAGTAAAGAAGGGGGTAGCTACGGTAAAGGGGAAATTATCGCGGAGCTGGACATCTACCCAGACCTGTGGTTCTTTGACTGCCACTTTCCCGGAGACCCGGTAATGCCGGGATGCCTGGGCCTGGATGCCATGTGGCAGTTGGTGGGCTTCTTTCTCGCATGGAAGGGCAATGAAGGTCGCGGTCGCGCGCTCGGCGCCGGTGAAGTCAAATTTACCGGCCAGATCCTGCCAAGAGCCAAGAAAGTTGCCTATCATATTCACTTAAAACGCGTTATAGAGCGCAAATTGATCATGGGAATTGCCGATGGCACAGTCACGGTCGACGGAAAAGAGATCTTTTTTGCAAAAGACCTTCGAGTCGGCCTCTTCAGTAATACGGATAACTTCTAATCCACCCACTACGTCTGGGATTGATAGATGTCTCAAATTGATGCTTCGTTCTTAACGTTTAACCCCATTTGGGAAGTCTCTGCCGGCCGTGCGATAATTTGCAGCCCCCCTCTGGGGCGTCGCATTATGCACCCGGAATTTTGCAGGTATTCAAGAGGTAGGCTATGAAACGTGTTGTGGTTACCGGTATGGGCATTGTCTCATGCCTGGGCAATAACATCGCCACGGTATTAGACGCTTTACGTGAAGGCCGCTCCGGCATCCGCTATAAAGACGACTACCAGCAAATGGGGTTTCGCAGTCATATCGCGGGTACAGTAGATATCGACCTAAAAGAGCATATCGATCGTAAAGCCCTGCGGTTCATGGGAGAAGCAGCCGGTTTTGCCTACGTTTCAATGCAACAGGCCATAGATGATGCCGGGCTGGAATCGAGTCTGGTCTCAAACGAGCGCACCGGCATTATCATGGGCTCGGGCGGCGCTTCGTCCCGCAACCTGGTGGAAGCCGCTGATATTCTGCGGAGGAAGGGGTTGAAACGGGTCGGCCCCTATCGCGTGCCTCAAACCATGGGCAGTACAACCTCTGCCTGCCTGGCCACCCCCTTTAAAATCAAGGGGGTGAATTATTCCATCTCCTCGGCCTGTGCTACCAGTGCCCACTGCATAGGCAACGCCATGGAACAAATCCAACTGGGCAAGCAAGATATTATTTTTGCCGGTGGCGGCGAAGAGGAGCACTGGAGTCTAACCAGTCTTTTTGACGCCATGGGCGCTCTGTCAACGCGATTTAACGACACCCCGGAAAAAGCCTCCCGACCCTACGACACCGCTCGGGACGGTTTTGTCATCGCCGGCGGCGGTGGCTGCGTAATATTGGAAGAAATGGAGCACGCCAAAGCTCGAGGAGCCAAAATATACGCGGAACTGGTCGGCTACAGTGCCACATCCGACGGCTACGACATGGTAGTCCCCTCCGGTGAAGGCGCTGTGCGCTGTATGCGCCAGGCCATGTCGACAGCAGCGGGGGGTATTGACTACATCAACGCCCACGGCACCAGTACCCCGGTCGGCGATGTAGCGGAACTAAAGGCAATAAGGGAAACATTCGGTGATTCCCCGCCCTTGATCAGTTCCACCAAGTCGCTTACCGGCCACTCCCTGGGTGCCACAGGTGTACAGGAAGCCATCTATTGCCTATTGATGATGCAGCACAAATTTGTCGCCGCCTCCGCCAATGTGGAAAACCTTGATGAACAGGCTGACGGATTGCCCATTGTCACAACAAGGCGCGACGACATTAACCTGGAGCGGGTATTGTCTAACAGCTTCGGGTTTGGGGGCACCAACTCGTGCCTGATGTTCGAACGTTTTAAAGACTGACGCTAGTGCCCTGCCCCGCCATTAAACGCTGATTGGGCGTTTAATGGCGGGGCAGCGCAATTCCGCCAATGCGCTCACCCATCAGTACCCACCCGCACTTCTCCAGAGCCCATGACATTAAAGGAGCGTTGCTCAGCCTTGCCGAGGTCAACATCGCCCGACCCCATAATCGAGCCCTGCGCCACCTGTGAGGAGAGTTTCCAACCCTTGAAGTTGCCCGACCCCATTACCCTCACCCGCTGAGTGTGCACTTCTCCGGCTACCTCAATATCACCGCTGCCTTTTATCACCGCCTCCCCGGTGATCACTTCCACACGGTCAATGCGAATATTGCCGGAACCGGTGACCGTCAGCACCATGTTTTTAGCGGTAATCGTATCGGCAGAAATATCACCGGAACCGGTGACCGACAAGTCGATCGATTCAGTGGTCACAGAACCGCCTAAATCCACATCCCCGGAACCGGTCAGTTTCACACCCTTTATTCTCGGCATAGTGACATCGAAGTGGACCTCCTCGGAAGAGGTCGTGAACCAGCCGCGATCTTTCACGGAAAGCACCAGGGTATCGCCTTTTACCCGGGTTTCAGCTTTATTCAAAGCCTCCTTCGCCCCAGTTACCTGTACAACGAAACCATTTCCCTCCTTAATGGTGACGCTGGAACTCCCGGTCAATTGCACAGTGGTGAAATCTTTCACACGGCGGGTTTCAGTGGTATCAGCAGCCCCATAAGCCATCACCACGATAAAAACAGAAATAATAAACAGTTTACAACGCGCCATTAAAAATCCTCCCAGTCAAAGTATGCGCTCTACCCTGATAACCGGTACCATGTTTTCGCAGTGCGGAACAGTGTGTATGAGCTTGGCAAATAACCTTGCGGCCGACAATGGGCCTCGGTATGCCAGTGAGACGTCCCGGGGATGGCTGCCGGATTCAAATAGCGGTAAATAAAAGCTAAAAAATATTACGTTTTAAAGCCCACACCCCCATCAAGGCCGAGGCGGCGGCAAACAGCAGCCCCGCTCCCAAAAGGGCGACTTTATTTAACAGGATAAGGTAAACAACCGTGTCGATAGCCAGGCCGAGGAGGGGGAAATTGCAGATCACAACCGCCAGCGACAGGATCGCTATTATTAAAATAATCCCGTAGCCCAGCAGGTCGTCAACCGGGCGACGAATAAGCGTTGCCGGCAGCCCTCGCATGACCTTATCGGTAAACCCCTTATCTTCAAGATAAGGTTCAGAGTGCCTCAGTTGATCGACCAGCCAGTTGTCAAAGTCGTCACTCACGGCCAATTCTCCGCTTGCGGCCCACTTATTTTCGCTGAGATTTTCGCTGCGATGTTTTCCACGTGGTTCTGTATCAGTCATTCACCACCCCATTTTGCCACGACTTCAGCAGTGCCTGTAATTTTTTCTTGCCCCTCAATACATGAGTTTTGACTGATCCTAGCGGAATATTCATAATTTCCGCCGTTTCCTGGTGCGAAAAGCCGCGCTGCAGGCATAAATGAATAGCTTGCTGTTGCCCGTCAGACAACTGCGCCAGCGCTGCTGCCACATCCCGGTTCGCATCCACACCCTCCATACCGGTCACCTGATTACTCGTCTTTTCGACACTGGATACGCTTGCCCGTTCAACCTCCTCTTCGCTGCACAGGGTATCCAACCGCTTTTTTCGCTGGTGACTGAGCATGACATTATAAGCAATTTTATAAAGCCACGTTGAAAATCGCGCTTCACTGCGAAACCCTGGGAGGGCCTGATAGGCTTTAATAAACGCCTCCTGCGCCAGGTCCTCCGCCAGCGAGAAGTCACCGTGACACCAGCGTTGCAGCGAATACCGCAGCGGCGACTGATAGCGGCGGACAAGTTGCGAATAAGCATGCCTGTCCCCGCCCTTCGTCACGCGCCGAATTAGCTCCTGATCACTGACTTCCATACTGGATCGGAAACCCCTAATCCAGTGATGTCTTACTTTGTTGCAAACGCCAGGTGATCAAATATGCCAGCCCCATAAACAGAGGTATCAACCCCAGACTGCCGACCTCAACACCCGCCAGCATCGACAGACTGACAAAGGCTCCCAATCCCACAGCCAATAGCATCATCCCCCTGTGCAGACTGCTGCGGAGGCCGTTTTTACCGATGCTGGTCCCTTCAAAATAATCGAACAACTCCGGCGGAATATCCCGCCCCTGTTCAATGAGCCGATTCACATTGTCGTGCAGCAATTTGCGCCGACGGTAGCCATTAAAACTCACCAGAGCCACGATGATCACCGGCGTGCCGAAAATCAGCACAATCGCTAAAATCGCCACCAGCATCTCGCCGATGTCCATACTTTCGTCAAAATCAGAGTCAATGCCGATGCGTAGTTTAGCGCCATCCCCTTGTGTATCGATGTTTACCTTCTTGTCTCTGTGCTCCAACTCGGTCACGATTTCATCAATCCCTGCCTCATCGACAATACCTTTCTCCTTGAGCCGCTGCAGCACCTTGTGCACTACACCGATTTCATCCTCGCCGTTTTTTCCCGATAACAGTTCGACTTCCCGGAATGGAACCGGCTCCTTTTTACCCGCTTCGTCTTTATCAGCTTCGTCGGCCCATCCCTGAGCTGGAAACACCAGATTCGTCGTGAGAACCAGGAAAAGCACCAGTGGCTTGAGTACCCGCATAACCCTAACTCCGATTTAATCAATTGCTTTGGGCGTATCTTAGTAACTTCTCAATAACCCGGGGTAAG
>JARROD010000010.1:0-31248 GCA_037384225.1 Exilibacterium sp. | reverse complement strand
GGGGTTTTGAGGCGCCCGCTTGGCTAGGCGCAAAAACTTTAGGCTTGGTGGGCCTACGTCGAGTTTTTGCAACGACGCCAGGCGGGATGCATCGGAAGCGACTCTCTATAAAACAAAAACGGGAAGTTATTCCGTGCCCGTTCCTAAGGTATTATCAGTAGTCAAGTAATGTTGCACCGGGGATATGATGGTTGTTAAATTACGTTTACTGGCCGCCGTTTTTTGGCTTGTATTCCACGTTCCGGATACCTTCGCAGTCACTTACCATTACCATGTTGCTTTTGGTGACAAGCTTGCCCGCCTGGATGTACGCCTGTGTTTCGAGGGCAAGGCGCCCAGGCTTTTGTCTTCCGGTAACAGCGCCAGCGCCGGCTACTTGCGCGATGTCAGACTGTTCAGCCCCGAGTCCGCCGGCCGACTTTCAGTCAGCGGTGGTAAAATTCACCTTGAACGGTTGCCTGAAAATGCCTGTATCGCCTATGGCGTCAGATTGAGAGAGGCTATTGACGATCGCGAAGCCCAGCGTATCGGTGACAGTCTGTTGGTGGATATACAAGCCTGGTTGTGGCGACCGGTATCCACAGCGATGGCCGATACCCTGGAGCTGTATTTCAACCTCCCTCCCGGTATTGAAATAGTCGGCCCCTGGGAACCGTTACCGCAGAGCCGGCACGGATATCGTCTTTCTAATACGCCGATTAACTGGGAAGGTCGGGTGGCTTTGGGGCAGGTCGGAACCACCCGCGTTTCCGTCGCCGGACAAAGCCTGCGCATCTGTCTTGTGGGTGCGTTTTCAGCGGTGCAGAAAGAAAACGCACGCCGTTGGGTGCAGCGGGCAGCCGCCAATATCAGCCTGGTCTATGGCCGTTTCCCGGTGCCCGGGGCGGATGTTATGGTCATTGCTACGGGAGGCGGCCGCGGCGGCGACGCAGTGCCCTGGGCGCAGGTCCAGCGCGGCGGGCGTCCGGTGGCGCAGTTTTTTATCAATGAACAGCAGCCGTTGGAACGGTTTCTTGATGATTGGACACCAACCCATGAACTGGCGCACTTACTGCATCCGGTACTGGAACGGCAATTCAAATGGGTCTACGAAGGGCTGGCGAGCTACTACCAGAACGTCGCCCGTGCCAGGGGCGGGCAGCTTACCGATGTGCAGGCCTGGCAAAAGCTCTACGACGGTTTTCAGCGCGGCCTGCGGGAGTCGCGGGAGACAGGCTCACAGCGTCGCCCCAGGTATATGGAAATCTACTGGCGCGGGGCGGCAGCGGCGTTGCTGGCGGATGTCAGTCTGCGTAAACAGAGCGCCAATCAACTGTCGCTGGACATCGCCCTGCAGCGGTTTCAGCGGTGTTGTTTTGAACCCGTGCGCACCTGGGGCGGCTATGAATTTTTCGCTACATTAAACCAGCTGACAGGCACCAAAACGTTCAGCCATATATACGAACGCTACGCCAGTACCGATGCGTTTCCGGATGTAAAACCGGTACTGACTGAACTGGGCGTTCGCATTCACAATGGAAATGTCAGTCTCATCAATGACGCCCCCCTGGCAGCAGTGCGAAAGGATATTATGGCGGCGCAACCGCTGGCACTGACCAGCGCGGCTCACGATATCGGCGGCAGCTCACATTCCGGCAAGTAAAATATACAGGACTGGTTGCGCCCCGCCTGTTTGGCTTTATAGAGCGCTATGTCGGCCTGTTCCAACCATTGGGTATAGTCGGAAATGCTGCTGTTGATCTCTGCGATACCGAGACTGATGGTAGCTTCTATTTCTTTTGTTTCGTGTCGAGTGGTTGTGCGTTCCATATCCCGCCGCAGGCGCTCAGTAAATTTTAACGCGCCCTGTGCGTTGGTATTGACCAGTACCACACCGAATTCCTCGCCCCCGTAGCGCCCGGCAATATCTGCTTGGCGCAGATTTTTTTGCAGCAGGCTCGAGACAGTGCGGATAACATCATCACCGGCTTGATGACCATAGGTGTCATTGATCTTTTTGAAGTGATCGATATCGAACATCACCAGGCTACAGGGCATTCCTGTGCGCAGAAAGCGCCTGTATTCCGATTGCAAACACAATTCCCAATAGGCGCGGTTATTGAGTTGTGTCAATCCGTCCGTGCGGCTAAGGCTCTGGAGTTGGGTATTGGCGTGCTGCAACCCTTTTTTGCTGCCCGCTGCGTCGGTGACGTCGTACACGATAACACACACATGATTCACCGAGCTGTCCACCGATGCCAGGGGAATAATGGTGGTATCCTGATACATATATGTTTCGGTGCCGGTGATAGGTCGATAGTTGTGGAAAGGGAAGACATGGGGGCGCTGCTCCCAAATGGTAAAAGCGCGTTGTTTGAGTAAAAAAACCGATTCCACTTTGTGGGCAAACCATTCCTGCGGCAGATCGGGGAAGAGTTCAAAGATGCTTTGATCGCGGGCATTTTCGGGGCGTATGCCGCTGTGATTTTCCATAAAGCTGTTCCAGATCTTCACCACGTAATTGCGATCGAGCACCATCAGACCGACATCGATGCTTTGCAGGATGTCCATCATCCAATGCAGTTCTTTTATTTGAATGCTGGTTTCTGTCATGGTCAATTAAATAAATAAGCCAGTTTTTTGTTGATAACATTTATTGATTCTTCGGTGAACAGAACCAGCAGATCACAGTAGACATTGTACTCTTTTATCGTGTAATTAATTTCTATTGAGAGCGTTTTTTTCCAGGGTGTGTAGTCGCGTTTCAACAGTTTGTCGAGGGGCAGGTGGCGGCCGAGAACAACGGGGCGACTCTGACTGAAATGTACGTTTAACTGTTCGGCAATGCCTTTCAGAAAGGTGCTGACCAGAATATTCGCGGTATCCATCAGCAATTCCAGCTCAACGGTTTCATCGATTTTACCGGTATAATTCATCAGGGCGGCGATATCGGAAAAACTGGTATCGTTAAACATCAACAGTACTTCCCCGGCGATACCGGAGCCGATAAAACCCTGACATATCGCTGAAATGGTACTGTCCTCCGCCGTGGCGAGAGCCATCTGTAGTTCACTGAGTTCAATCATGTTGACATTGGGAATCGGCAGTTGAATGCAGGCATTTAAAACCCGGGCCAACATATCGGCCGCCTGACCCATGGCGACATTGGCGATTTCCTGATAACAGTCGTGGAAATTGAGCTGTATGGGCGCTGCATAGGGTGGCGGATGGGAAACGGCGGCAGTGCCAAGCGCCGATGGTGTTTCAATTTGCAGCTGTGCCAGAATGTCGGTGATTTTTTGCCTGTCCACCGGCTTTTTAATAAACGCCGCTGCCCCCAGGGCCATTACCCGTTTATAGGCCTGCGGTTGAATATCCCCGGAGACGACCACAACCCTGGTTTTTATACCTTCTTCCCGCAGCGTTTCCAGCACGCTGTAGCCGTCCAATTCCGGCATATTGAGATCCAGAAAGACAAGTTCCCCCAGCCCTTTGCGTATGGCGCTCAAACCTTCCATACCGTTGTCGGCAAAGGTTATATGCCCCGTCCACTGTGGCGGCAGAGATCTGGCCGTTTGCTTTCTGGCCATGGATGAATCATCGCAAATAAGAATTTTGATAACCACCGCCTTCATTTACTATTGGTTTACTGGCCTCTGGAAGTCTTTTTCACTTGCTCGGATTTTCCCAGGGCTTGACCTTTTAAAAATAGACCCAAACCTCAAACGCTTTGAGTATAGACGGTGAAGATTGCTTGCGGGTATGTTTGGAGTGGTGCGGCTTGTGCCCGTTCCTTATGGATTAAAGGTAGCAGATACTGTAGGTATTTCCCAAGATAACAGGGGTGGGTTTATGGATAAAATAAAGCCATTGGTGTTTTGGCCGCCATTTTTATTGTTGGCCACTGCTGTGCTTTACAGTTTTGTTGATTTGTATGGGTTTATATCAGTGACTGGATCCATTAACGACTGGATTCTCGCACACTTTTCCTGGTTGTTCAGCACCGTGACCTTGGGGCTGTTGATTACCGTAATCGGGGTTTTCTTCTCACCCCTGGCCCGGGTCCGTATTGGCGGTCGGGATGCCGAACCGCTACTGGGCAAATGGCGCTGGTTCTCCATTACCCTCTGTACCACCATTGCCACGGGTATTTTATTCTGGGCGACGGCCGAACCCATGCATCATCTGCACAGCCCACCGCGATCGCTGGATATTATACCGGGTTCAGAGGCCGCGGCCAGGTTTGCCATGTCGAGCATGTTTTTGCATTGGTCGTTTACGCCTTACGCCATTTACACCGTGCCGGCGCTGACCTTCGCCCTGACTTATTACAACCTGGACAAACCCTTTTCTCTGGGTGCGGCTTTAAGTCCGGTTTTGGGTGGGGCGATGCTGCATCGGCGGGGAGAGATTATCGATGCTATTGCGCTTTATTCTCTGGTGGCGGGCATGTCGGCATCCCTGGGAGCCGGTGTACTGACGCTGGCCGGCGGTCTGGAGCATATGTTTCAGTTCAGGTCCGATATTCTGGTGCAGGCGGCGATCACTGTGGTGATTGTGATTACTTTCGTTGTTTCGGCTGTTAGCGGTTTGAAAAACGGCATCGCGCGGTTGTCAAATATTAATGCAAAGATATTTTTCGTTTACTGCGGGTTTGTATTTTTGTTTGGCCCGACTCTGTTTATCCTTTCGATGGGTGCTGAAGGACTGGGTGAATATGTGCAAACCTTTTTGCAAAAAAGTCTATTTACCGGACTCAGTTCGGGAGATCCCTGGCCGCAGACGTGGACGATCTTTTACTGGGCGAATTGGTTTGCCTGGGCGCCGGTGACAGCGATGTTTTTGGGGCGGATTGCCCGCGGGTATACCGTGCGGCAGTTTATCTGCGTGAACCTGATACTACCCTCACTGTTTGCCTGTGTATGGATGTCCACATTTAGCGGCACGGCTATTCATATGGATTTGCAGCGGGACGGGGCTTTGTATTCCCTGATGCGGTTACAGGGTGAAGAGGCGGTCATCTATGAAATTTTCAACCATCTCCCGCTGGCGCAAGCCACGGTGGCGCTGTTTGTCTTTGTCACTTTTCTATCTTATGTTACCGCCGCCGATTCCAATACCGAAGCCATCAGTCATTTGTGTACGGAGGGTGCGCGGCACAATCTGCATTCACAGGTGGCGGCGAGTGTAAAATTAAAACTTATCTGGGGGGTATCTATAGGAACCGTGGCATGGATTATGGTGAGTTTTGCCAAAATTGACGGAATTAGGATGATGTCCAATCTGGGTGGGTTGCCGGCAATGTTTATTATTCTGGGGCTTAATGTGGCGCTGATAAAAATGCTATTTTCCGAAATGGCCCTGTTGAAAAAAGGCCGCGGGTGCGGCCCAAGGTTTGCTGGCGTTTGGTTTTTTATTGAGCAGCTGCTAGGGCGGTGACATTATTCTCTGCTGTGTTGTTCACCGCATCGCTGTCATTTTCTGTATTCATATTTGCCTGGGGCGCTACTTCCGGTTCCTGTATCAGCCCCTCTTCCAACAGCAACTCGGGTTTACCCTTGCAGGCCTTAACCAGTGTTTCGCGGTTTCGGGCGAGCATAAGGCCGATTTTTTCGCTCGCCTGTTCATCGATTCCGTCAATACGTTGTTCGATAAGACGGGTGATATTAGCAGCAAGCTCCAGCATTTTATCGTGTTCTTCTGCATCTTTCTTATTGTCAAACATGCTCCCATCCCGATCACATTTCCAGACGGCTACTATGGCCATGACTTAATCCTCTATATTGCCTGTTTTTTTATACAGTATACGGGCTGGACTTCCACGTCAAGTCTTTAGTAACAATTCCAGATTAAATGGGATCTTTGTCTGCATGGCGGTTTAAGGTTGTTCCGGTAGATGAGCGACAGACATCTCAGTTTTCATTAGATGGGTTTCTGCCTGATAGAACTGTGAGTTAAATCAAACTTTGTCAGAAACTTTACCCTAGGATAGCGCGTACTTCATGATAACAATTATTACAACAACACTACAAATTAACTAAATTTTATTGGCTAGAACAGGAGATTCGGTTTCATGTTCAATGACTTCCCTTACCTAATTAGGGCATTAGTCTGCGCAGTTGTCGTCGCTGCACTGACGGGGTGCCACGACGATGACGATGAGATAGACTATCGAGGGCCGGACAACGGTGGTGGGCCCGGGGGCGGCGGCAGCGGAGTCCTTGCACCAGTCTCCCTGACGAAAACGGTACTGGGTGATGTATACACAGCGGAAGGCAGTGTTTCAATCTTGGTGCCGGATGCGGATAACGCCGATCAGTTTATCACGCAGGAGGAGAACCTCGACGGCCGCACACTTTATATTTTTGATAATGATGAACCGGGCAGTTCCTCCTGTGATTCAACCACCTGTTTAGAAAGCTGGCCGCCGTTATTGGCCGCAGATGACGAACAGCCGTCCTCACCCTTTACCATTGTCGAACGCTCCGACGGACAGCGGCAGTGGGCGTTGCGCGACATGCCTTTGTATCTCAATGCCGGTGACAGCGGGGAAGGAGATGTCAACGGCGATGGCGTCGGAGGCATCTGGCATGTGGCAAGTGCGCAACCGATTATTTTAAATAACTTTGTAGAGGGCGATGCCGAGGGTGAATTTCTTGTTGCATCGGGCGCCACTGAGATTGTCACCGCTGATGGCGAAATGCAAAGCAAGCAGTGGAACAGGTTTAGCCTCTACACCTTCGACAATGATGATCCCGGTGTTTCCAACTGTACAAGTGAAGCCTGTGTCACCAGTTGGCCGCCGTTAATGGTCAGTGAAGGTGAGCGGCCAGTGGCGCCATTCAGCGCTATAGAACGGGTTGTCGATGACGCCGGTAATACGGCTCTGCAGTGGGCTTTTCACGGCAAGCCTCTGTATTTTAACGCCAACGATAGTGCCGCCGGCGATACCAGTGGCGCGAATGCGCCCAACTGGAGACTGGCGCGCCCGATCCCTTGGCAGGTCAGTGAGACAGCGCGCTCCACTGTTCTGACAGGTTTCGGCAAAGTGCGCACTCTGGTAGAGAGCGGTGTTTTCGGGGTGTTTGAAGCCAGTGACAAGGGCATGTCCGGGTTTGGGCTGTACACCTTTGACAAAGATAACCCGGATGCGAACGATGAAACAGATGTATCCACCTGTACGGACACCTGTCTGGAAAAATGGCCGCCGTTGATCGCGAACGAAGGCGCCGAGCCTATTGGCGACTTTACCCTGGTGCAACGCGCCAGCGGAGAAATGCAATGGGCTTTGCACGGTTGGCCGCTGTATTTCCGCGCCGCTGACACAACGGCGGGTCAAATCACCGGCGAAGGCGACGGAACAGGTGCCTGGCACTTGGCGCGGGTGGCGCCGGCGGCAACTATTACCAAGGACGTGGAAAGTGACGAAGAGCTAGTCCTGTCGGGATTCCACAATATATTGAGAAGTAATGGTTCCGCGGATGCCGAGAGGGAGAGTTACACGCTCTATACCTCTGACAATGACGCTAATGGCAAGTCCAATTGTTTTGGCCCCTGCGCTATAGCCTGGCGCCCATTGTACGCCAGTGAAGATGCCCATGACTTTGGCGACTTTACTGTAATAGAGCGTGCCAGTGGTGGCGGTGTCGGTGGCGATGGCGATGGCGATGATGTGGCGGCGATATTGCGCGAAGGGCAACAAGAGTACGATAGCATGTGTGCAGGTTGCCATGGGAATGAGGGCGATGGTGGTACATTAATCAATGTGGCGGAATTTAGCGAAGCGACCCTAATCAATAAGATCGATAGATCCATGCCACAAGGCAATGCTGGAAATTGTGTCGATGATTGTGCGGACAGAGTTGCCGCTTACATTCTCAACGGCTATTCAACCGAGGTGCCGGACACGGTTTCGGGTGAAAGCGAGTATGCTACACAATGTGTCGGGTGCCACGGGGACACAGGCAATGGCAACAACACCATTACGGCGTCTAAGTTTAATCTGAGCACGCTTATGACCAAGATCGAGAACTCCATGCCTGCAGGCAATGCTGGAAACTGTGTCGGTGAGTGTGCCCGTGATATAGCGGCCTTTATTCTCAACGGTTATGAGGCCGAAGCAGCGGTGCCGGATCTCAATAATGGAGAACAGGAATACACGAGTATGTGCGTAGGTTGCCACGGCACGAATGGAGCTGGTGATACGCCTATCGACGATGACGAGTTTAATCTGGCATCACTGACAGAACTCATTGACGATAAGATGCCGAAAGGCAATGCAGGAAACTGCGTCGGTGAGTGTGCGGTCGACGTTGCCGCTTATATTCTGAACGGATATTCCTCGGACAGTACAGTGGTCGAAGACGGCAGACAATGGACCTACAAAGGTCAGCCGCTGTATTTCTTCAACGGTGAGTTGGATGCCACTACCACCAGCGGTGAAAATATCGATGGAGTCTGGCATGTAGCTGTGCCATAAGGTAGTCTTAGCTGTTTTTCCGGAGCGCCCTGGAGGGGCTCCGGACGCTTGACTACAATGGTGCGGCTATGAAGGTTTATATGAGTTTCAAAATGTTACGCCACATTACTTTATCGGTAGCGTGCATGATGACAGGTTGTAAGCAAATCGATTTGGGTTTTGGTGACAGCCTCGGCGACGACACCACCGATCTGGATCCCACTTTACAGAATTTACAGGAAGAGGTGTTTACTCCCTTTTGTGCTGACTGCCACTCGAACAGCGGTAGCGCCTCCAATCTGGACCTGCGGCTGGACAGCGAACAAAACGCTTACGACACCCTGGTGGGGGATGACAGAGAGGGCGTGGAATCGGAACAAAATAGCCTGCGCCTGGTTGATCCCGGCAATCCAGACATCAGTTATATTGTCTGGAAAGTGGAGAATAATACCAATATCAAGGGAGATAGAATGCCATTAAACGCAGGACGCCTGTCGACGGGACGGATAAATTTACTGCGCGACTGGATTTCCGACGGCGCGCCGCGCTTCAGCGGTTCTTCTAGTAACCTGGCGGCCAAAGTCAGCAACGCCGATGCCAATCTTACCGCGTCCGATACCGTTACTTTTAGTTTGCATTTTAGTCATCCCCTGGATGAATACAGCCTCGATAGCGAGACAATTCTGGTGTCTGTCAAAGTCGACGGTGAATTTCAACTGCTCGATGACGAGTATTATCGGCTTGCTGTTCTCGATTCGAAGAATGTGGAAATCGATGTGGAAACCTATGCCGTCCTGGATGACGAAACCGCCCAGCCCGCCGATATTGAGGCGATCAGGCTGGTTATTAATGACGCAAGTATTGCCGCTGTAATGGATCAAAATGGATACCTGCTCGACGGGGATAACGACAATGAGCAGGGCGGTGCGTTTGTCTATGTTTACGAAGCTAATAATGTTGGGAAAACAACGCACTGAATCGTTTGACTTTATAAAAGTGTATT
The DNA here is from genome assembly GCA_037384225.1 of Exilibacterium sp. Taxonomy (GTDB): domain Bacteria; phylum Pseudomonadota; class Gammaproteobacteria; order Pseudomonadales; family Cellvibrionaceae; genus JARROD01. Next base: position 21,808 of record JARROD010000010.1, on the reverse strand, counting down.
GTGGAAACATTATTTTTGATGGGGCAAAGTCAAAGGAACAGTATTTTGCAAATCACAGTGTTATGTAATCGCAACGTGTTTAATTTATTTGTAAGTGTTGTATTCCATTAATCGCGTAAAGGAAGAGCACTGTTCTTTACAAGAGGGTTGAGGGATGTCCGGTGACTATTTTGTTTTTTTCCGGTCACCGGCTTTTTTTAACTTGTGTAAGAGTCGTTCAGAACCCCAACCTAAAACCTAAGCCGATATTGAACGGATAGATGTCTTTTCGTTAAATATTAAAAGAGTAAGAGAAATACAAAGATGTTGACCGAAATGGCCTGAAGGTTTGTTCGCTATCCGGACTGAAATCGGCAAAGCGTAGTTTAAATTCGTGTTTTCTTGCCGGACGAAAAATTAAATCCATATCGAACTCCTGCCCAAACTCCAAATCTTCCACCGATGCCGAGCGGAACCAATGGTAGCGCAAGTCCAGCCGCCACGGCCGCCAGGTGATGTTGGTTCTTACGGAAAAGTCATCCAGACCGCCGGCGGGGCTTGTAGAGAACGCGTCCGCCCAGCCCTGAAACTCGTGGCGAGACCCCAGGGGCGTGTCGAAGAATTCTCCGTCCCTATCCTCCAGAGCTTCCCAGCGCAGGCTAAAATCCACCTTGCCGATGCCGATGCCGCCTTCCACCAGGCGATAGGGGATCCATTGCCGGGTAGTGGATTCCTGTTTTTGCTGCCAGGCGAATTCCAGTGTACCGGTATATTTTATTGCGCCGGGTTTGTAATTGAATTCACTGCTGGCGCCCACGACCCGGTTGGAAAAATCCGGCAGGTCGTAATTGTGTACCGCATAACCGTAGGCAGCCAATTTAACATAATCGAATTCGTTGTATTCGAAGTGAAGAAAGTTGCCGTCAATGGCATGGTCGCCCCTTTCTATTATAGGGCGCACGCCAGCGAGTGCTTCGAAGCGGATATCGGCCGATGACAATTTCTGGTCAGCGCGGTCACCAAAGATGCGATTGACGTTGTGGACATAGGCGTATTGTAATGTTGATGAGGTAAACAATCCCTGCTCAATCAGAACACCATCGAACGTTTGGTCGTTTTGCCAGAAGTCGATGTCGCCGATAAACCGTTCCGAGCCAAAGGTGATCACCTGCCTGCCCAGTTTTACCGAGCCGTCATCCCACGCGTATTTGGCAAACAGCTGATTGAGGTCAGAGCCCGGCGTATCGAACATAAACGGGTTATCGTTGTACAGCAGTGCGGTACTGTGTTTGTCTTTCAGAAAACTCTCCACATAGTCCAGCTGAAGGAACGTGGAAAACTGTTCGTTGAAACGAAGGCCTGCATTGAAACGGCCTTTAACGGTGATGGCATCGCCGCTGTTACCGTCATATTCGGTATTGGCGGAGCGAATCCGCAATCCTGAATCTATATTGGACTCAATATCTGCCATTGTGGTCGCTGTAATGAATAAACAGGCTATTGTTAAATAAGTGACCCTGGGCTTCACGGCAAGTCCTCTCCAGTCAATAAGGCGTGTGTTTGTTGCTGTATTTCTACTATTGCCAGTCTTCGCTATTGCCGTCGTGCAAAGCTGTCAGGCCGGATTGTGCATCCAGTTCATCGTAGAACTCATCGGGCATTGGGTTTTGACGTACGTCTATATACTTCAGGGACGGGATGGTTTTTATATCGAGATGTTCCAGTTTGTTGTCAAACAAGTAGAGCTTGGCGAGTGCACCCAAATGCTTGAAGTTAACCGATGTCAATTGATTGGAGTTGACTTTTACCTGACTTAACGCAGGCATATTCTCCAGTGTCAGTTTATGTAGGTTGTTGTTGAACAGGTATAGCTCCGACAGGGTAGACAAGTTGTTCAACGTGATTGATTCTAATGCGTTTTTGGCGACATTGAGGTGCTTTAACTGTTTTAAGTTAATAAGGTTTAAGTTGGAGATGGTATTTTTGTAAAGGGAAAGTTTGGCTATGTTTTGAAAGTCATTAATACCTTCGACTGACACAATATCCTTGTTATGACAAACAACTTCGGTGAAGTCTTCCGGGCGGCTCCAATGATGCTTGGTGGCCAGTTGTTGCAGGCATTGTTTGAACTTCGGGTCTGCGACCGGGAGTTCCAGGGAAAACGCTGTTTCAGTGGCTGCAAAGGCAAACAGAATCAGGACTCTGCCGAACATTTTTTGCACACTACACCCTTATACCGTCATTCATATCCCTCTAAAAATGCACATTTCTCCGGGGTGCCTGACCGCGAAACCCGCATAGGTGTACTCTCCTGCGGAAAACCATTTTTAAAGGAACCCTTAAATTGTCGACCCAGATGTCGATTCCATCTGTTGAGCACTCGACGCAAAACGCACGCATATCCCCTTGGCGAGAATGGCATCGCTGGGTTCATCCAGGGGAGAACCACCGCTTTCCTCCTCGGTCAAGATTAACTCATGTGCATCTTTGACCAGCCGCCAGTTAGCTTCCGACAGCGTTAAATGCGAACTCTCAGTGTTGTTCAACACCGCTATAGAACGCGTCTGTCCGTCGCTACGGGATATGGCCCATAGTTGCATATCTCTTCCATCTGCAATATCGACTGTTTCCCATTTCAACCACATCTTCTTCGAGCTGTTGGTTGTCAAGGCAGTAAGTTGAACTCCTCCCTCATGGTTTGTTAATACGGCTACATAGTCTGCGGGGTTTTGCTCTACCGGGAGAGTGTTGACGGTATCCTTGCCAAAAATTACAAATAAAAACAAAGCGGCGGTAAGGCCCCAGGGCAGCCACAGCATCGGGTTCCAGCGCTGCTTGTTGTCGGTGGCACTTGGCGTTTTCTCAGCAGGTTGGCTTATAGCGCGTGTAATATTGTTCCAGGTTTCGGGTTTGGGCTCGAGAGTTTGCTGGGTTTTCTGCAGACCGAACAGCTGTTGCTCCCAAAACTGTACCGCCTTTTGCACGTCATCACGGTTTTTATATTGTTGTTCGAATTCGGCACGCTCCGGCCCTCGAAGTGTGCCTGCCACGAACTCAAATGCATCGACTTGGACTTCTTCTAATGGTTTATCGCCATCTTTCCATCTATACATTTTTTAATTTTCTCCACACCCCTACGTAACCAGGATTTGACAGTATTTGCATTTGTTTGGAATTTCTCGGCGATATCTTCACGTGAGTGACCGTGAAGGTAGGCCAGTCTAAAGCTTTCGTTCATTCTGTCGTTAAGTGTCTGCAGGCACTCCACCAGAAACGTTTGTTCTTGTTGCAGTATCGTGCTCACTTCAGGGCCTTCCGCCAAGTCAAATTCAAGCGTATCGGTGTCGCTTGAGTCATCGAGATTATCCCAATGCTTTTTTTCAACGCTCAACTTATCGAGTGCCCTATATCTCACTATACTGGTCATCCAGGTTAAAGGTTTCGCAATATGTGGACGATATTCTCCGGCTTTGCTCCAGATTTGGATAAAAGCTTCCTGTAGCACTTCATTGCTGAGCTCTTCGGATCTGAGAATTTTAAACGCTACATGGTTGAGAAAGGGGCTGGTTTTTTCATAAATCTGTTTTAAGGCATTTTGATCTTTTATTGCACAGCGAGCGATTAAGTCAGTTAACTCTTCGTTCTCAAAGGACATTATGAAAGTCTTTTTGTATCGGGCTTACACAGGGGGCCGTTTGCCGCATGTACAGCCATGAGTCACATACACAGCCATGGCGGGAGAGCATTCGCGTAAAATTGTCGCAGCGTATCGCCGAAGCAGGTATTCACCCTTAGTTTGTTTTGAAGTCTCTGCCCACTCGAATGCGGCTTACCCCGCCTCGACAGGCACAGGGGTATTTATACTAGAGATATAGTAAAAAGTTTGGATTTAATAAAAACTGTGAGAAATGAAGCACATATTATTTTGACGCCATGTGACCTTTTATCTGCAGGGTTTCGGCGACGCGTTGAGCCTGTTCCATCAGGGGTTGAGGGTATACGCCCACCAGGAGCAACACCAGTGCCAAAACCGCCACGGCGATATAGGCCGGACTCAGTGTCGTCCCGGAATCGGCATCGAGGTTTTCGCTGCCGGGCGCGACTTTTTTATAGAGTGCGGTGATCAGGCGCAGATAGTAAAACAGGCCTATGCCGCTGCCGGCGATTAAAATAGCCAGCAGACTCCAGAGCCCCGCCTGAGTGCCGGCGCTGAATAAATAGAACTTACCGATAAAACCAGCGGTTAAAGGAATCCCCGCCAGTGACAGCAGCATAAAGGTGAAAGCCAAAGCGGTTAGTGGACGACGCCAGAACAGGCCGTTGTAATCGCGAATATGCTCCACTTCCTGTTCGGACCGGCTCGACTGCAGCGATACGATGGCAAAAGCGCCGGTAGTGGTAATGACGTAGGCGGCGAGATAAATGCTGCAGGCCTCTACGGCGAGACCGCTGTTGTGTTCCAGGCTACCCTGCAGCGCCAGAAAAGCCACCAGCAGGTAGCCGAGGTGGGCGATGGAGGAGTAGGCGAGCAGGCGTTTGATATTGTCCTGCATCAGCGCCAGCCAGTTGCCCACCAGCATGGACAGACCGGCGATAATCACCAGCAGGCCAAACAGCTGTGGGCTCTGTAGACTGTCGCTGGCGATCACGTAACGCAGCAGTACTACAAACACCGCGCTTTTGGAAAGACTGGCGATAACCGCGCTCACCGGCGCCGGCGCGCCCTGATAAACATCGGGTGTCCACAGGTGGAAGGGCACCAGCGATAACTTGAAACACAGTCCGGCCAACATCAGCGCTGAACCACCATAAAATAAAACAATATCGACCGCCGGGGCGGAAACGGCCGGGGGCAGGGTGATGGCGTCGAATGCAAGTTGTCCGCACTGGGCGTAAATCAGCGCCATGCCAAACAGCAGCAGAGCCGAGGCGATACCCGACAGTACCAAGTATTTGATGCCCGCTTCGAGGGACTTGGCGCCCGCGCTCTGGCTGCGGGTATTGTAGGAGGCCAGGCAGAACAGGGCCACCCCCAGGGTTTCCAGCCCCAGTAGCAGGGCCGCAAAATGGTTGGCCGACGCCAGCGCCGCCGCGCCCAGTAACGCCAGCAGCAGCAGTGGGTAAAATTCCTCGCGGTGCAGTGTGCGGGCCTGAAAATAGGGGTAGGCGATAAGGGTGATGGCAAGGCTCGCCAGGGTCAGCAGGGCGATGGTAAACAGTGCCAGGGCGTCGATCTGCAACAAGGGGGTGACGGTCCGGGGAATCTCTTTGCCGGCGTAGGCGAGGCTGCAGAGGGTGATTATGAGTACAATGCCTGTGAATTGCGCAACCGTCCCATGGCGGCGGGCAAAGGCCGCTATCAGCATCACCACTACGGTACCGGTGGCCAGGGATATTAAAGGCAGCAGGGCGATCAGGTCGGTGCTGGAAATGAAAGGAACTGGATTCATGGCTGCTGGTACCTGATTGTGCAGTTGCAGGGCTGTTTGTTAATCCGCGCGACGACAGAAGATGGTGTCGATCGAGCCGTATTGAGCAGGTTGTTCAAGGCTGGCTGGGCGATTTGCAGGGTGGCCTGCGGGAAAAACCCCAGATAGACAGTGATCACGATCAAGGCGCTGAAATACCCCAGCTCGCGGCCGTCAGTGTCCGAGTTGGCGGTATCGGGTATCTCTTCGGTGACGCTTTTGGGGGGGCTCTCAGAAGTGCTGTCGGAGGTAGTCTCTGAGGTATAAGTTCCGTGGTAAATTTTTTGGATCACCATCAGTGCGTAAACGGGTGCGGCGATCATTCCCAGGGCCGCGATCACGGTCAGGGTGGCATGGCTTTGAAAACTGCCCAGCAGTACTAGAAATTCACCGATAAAGTTGGCCAACCCAGGCAGCCCCAGGGCCGCCAGACAAAAGAACAGGGTGATGGCGCCGAGGCGTGGAGTGGTCAGCCAGAATCCCCCCATGCGGTTCATGTTCCGGGTGTGCAGGCGATACTGCAATCCGCCGGCGATGGCAAACAGGGCGGCGGAACTCAGTCCGTGGGCGAGCATAGTCATGAGCGCACCCTGGTAGGCTTGGGCATTGAAAGCGAATACGCCGAGGGTGATAAAGCCCATGTGGCTGATACTGGAATAGGCCACCAGGCGTTTGACATCCTGCTGCGCAAAAGCCATGGATGCACCGTAGAGTACGCTGATCACGCCCAGGGTCATAGCCACCGGTGCGAACTCCTGAGCGGCCTGCGGAAACAGGCCGATAACAAAGCGCAGCAGGCCATAGGCGCCGGTTTTCAACAACACCCCGGCGAGGATGACGCTGCCGGCGGTGGGCGCCTGGGTGTGGGCGTCCGGCAGCCAGGTGTGAAAGGGGAAAGAGGGCAACTTGACCACAAAGGCGATAAAAAACCCCAGCATTATCCAATAGCCAAGCTCTGGGCTAAGGGTGGTTTGCAGCAGGTCGAAATAGTTAAAAGTGAGGTTTCCGGACTGCCGATAGTGGACAAATACCAGCGCCACCATGGCCAATAGCATGAACAGACCGCTAACCTGGGTAAAGATAAAAAACTTAATGGCCGCGTAGGTGCGCCTTTCGTGTCCCCAAATGGCGATAATGAAATACATGGGGATCAGCATGATTTCCCAGAAAAAGAAAAACAGAAACAGGTCCAGGGCGGTGAATATGCCGATAACCCCGGCCAGGGTCCAGAGGAGATTGAAATAGAAAAAACCGGGCCGGTAAGTGATTTCCTTCCAGGCCGTGGCCACCGCGATCAGACCCAGAAATATCGTCAGCGATAACATCAGCAGGCTTAAACCGTCCAGTGCGAGGAAGAAACTGATGCCGAAACGGGGTATCCACGGCGCCTGCCACTGCAGCATCCAGGTGCCGGCGGCGACCGCGCTTTCGCTGTCGGTTATCAGCGTCGGGATCAGGCCCGCCAACAGGCATAGATCGATCACCAGTGCCGCCAGGGCAATCCAGCGCGGCGCCTGCGCGTTATAGCTTTCGATCCACCAGCACAGGGTGCCGGCGATAAACAGTATGGCGATTAAATTGACCAGTAACATGGCGGTTCCCAATAGGGTTGAAAAACTGTTTCAAAAGAGTCCATAGGCAAGCAACAGCACCGCCCCCAGGGCCAGGCTGCTGGCATACCAGCGCAGCTGGCCGTTTTCTGTGAGACTCAGTAAGAAGTGAGTAAATTGATTGACTCTTGCCACCAGGCTGTAGAGGGCGTCGATCAGATCGTTGCGGTTAACCCGGGCGATAATTTTCCAGGGCAGCACAAACAACCGGTGGTACAGCCAGTCCAGCCCCCAGCCGCTGTACCAGAAACGCTGCAGGGCTTTGCCGAGCGGATTGCCGACAAAGGTGGCCGGGTTGCAAAACGGGCTGGACAGGCCCGCGCCGTAAAACAGATAGCTGACGATCAGTCCCAGGAACGGGACGGCGACCGTGAGGATGTTGACCAGCGCCGGGGGCGAGGTCTGCGCGGTTGCGGGCAACACGGAGGCCAGATTCAGGTGCGCGTAGCCGCCGACCAGCGCCAGTGCGCAGAGCAGCCCCAGTGGAATCGCCATGGTCAGATCGCGGCTCTCAGGAACGCCGGAATGGTGGGGGTCGCGGACTTCGCCGAAAAAGACGATAAACACCAGCCGAAAACTGTAGAGCGCGGTGAGAAAGGCGCCGAACAGTGCGGTCAGCCACAGCACAGGACCTATGTCGGGCGCCGCCCAGGTGGCGAGCATGATGTCATGTTTGCTGTAGTAGCCGGAGGTAAAAGGCAGCGCGGCCAGGGCGGCGGAGCCGATCAGAAAACAGGCAAAGGACAGCGGTAATTGTTTGCGCATCCCGCCCATTTTAAAAATATTGTGTTCGTGGTGCAGGCTCAGAATGACGGTGCCGGCGGCGAGAAACAGCAGCGCTTTGAAAAATGCGTGGGTCAGTAAGTGAAAAATCGCCCCGCTCCAGGCGCCCACACCCAGGGCCAGAAACATGTAGCCAATCTGGCTGATCGTAGAGTAGGCGAGAATGCGTTTGATATCGGATTGAGTCAAAGCGGTAAAGCCGGACATCAACAGCGTGGCCGCCCCAATAACCGCCACCAGCGTCTGGACGTCGGGAGCGAGCAGAAACACAGGGTGGGTACGGGCGATTAGATAGACGCCGGCGGTTACCATGGTGGCGGCGTGGATCAAGGCGCTGATGGGGGTCGGGCCCGCCATGGCATCCGGCAGCCTGGTCTGCAGCGTTAATTGTGCCGATTTGCCCAATGCTCCGCACAATAACCAGAGGGCGACCAGGGTCGGCAGGGGCTCCCCCGCCTGCCACTGGGCGCTGGCCAGCTGATTGACGGCGCCGATCTCCAGTGTGCCGAGTTCGCGAAACAGTAATAGCAGTCCCACCGCCATGGCGGTGTCGCCGACCCGGGTTACCACAAAGGCCTTGCGCGCGCAGTAGCCGTTGTGGGGGTTCTGGTACCAGAAGCCGATCAGTAGATAGCTGCACAGCCCCACGCCCTCCCAGCCCAGGTACAAGAGCACCAGGTTGTCGGCCAGCACCAGCACCAGCATGGCGGCGACAAACAGATTCATATAACTGAAAAAGCGTGTGTAGTCGGGGTCGTCGTTCATGAAACCGACGGAGTAAACGTGGATTAGGAAACCGACGCCGGTAATCACCCCCATCATTGTCAATGTCAGCGTGTCGAGATAAAAACCAAAGGCCACCGATAGGGTGTCCACCTGCAGCCACTGCCACAGTGTGGTGTGATAGGCGTCGAGACCACTGTTTAAAAAAGCGTTACCAACCCAGAATGAGACCAGAGCCGCCAGCCCGACTGAGCCGGCACCTATCAGCGCGGTGGCGCGCCTGGGCAGCGCCCCCAAAAACAGCGGTAGCAGGGTCAGTAGTAAAAACCCGATCAGGGGTAGAGCGGGTACCAGCCAGAGTGATTCCATGTGTTTTCCCCTTAGCCCTTTAACAGGTTTAATCGATCCATATCCAGTGTCTGATAGCGCCAGTAGAGCTGAACGATCAGTGCCAGCCCCACAGCCACTTCAGCCGCTGCCAGAGTTAAAATCAGCAGAAACATAATTTGTCCGTCGGCTTGTTGCCAGCGCGCCGAGGCGACGACAAAGGCCAGACCGCTGGCATTGAGCATGATTTCCAGGCTCATTAGCACGAACAAAATGTTGCGGCGGATCAAAACGCCGATAAACCCCAGCGTAAACAGCAGCGCCGCCAGTAGCAGTCCGTGTTCCATCGGTATCTCGGTCATTGTTCCGGCTCTCCGTTTTTGCGCCCCAGGTGATAGGCGCCGATCAGCCCCGCCAGCAGCAGCATCGAGGCCAGTTCAACCGCCAGCAAATAGGGGCCATAGAGTAAAATGCCTACTTCCTTTGGGGAGACCCAGGCACTCATCGTCTCCTGGGGCGGTTGTTGCAGGTGTTGTTGCAGAACGTAGATCAGTTCCGCCAGCAGCGCTGTGCACATGAGCGTGGGCAGGCTCCAGGCCGAGGTCGTCAGCCATTGCTGCTCCTGGTGCTGAGTGGCCTGACCGACGTTTAGCATCATTATCACGAACACGAACAACACCATAATTGCCCCGGCGTAGATGATGACCTCCAGGGCGCCGGCGAGAGGGGCGCCGATCAGATAAAAAACCACCGCCACGGCCAGCAGCGAGACCACCAGGTACAACAGCGCGTGGGCGGCATTGGTGCGGGTAATCGCAAGCAACGTGCTGACGACGGCGATAATGGCGGCCAGATAAAACAGAGTTGTTGTCATGGTTGCCCTCAAGTATTGCATTTTCTAGGGTTACATTTTGTCTTTCGCCCCGGGCGCTGTGCACCGCTCAGGGCAGTAAACTTTTTACATCCACGGGTTGTTCTTCGCTTGTGGCCTGGCCTTTGTCCTTGCCTTTGATCGCGAGGCCGGAAACGCGGTAAAAGTTGTAGTCGTGGTATTTTCCGGGCCCGCTGATCAGCAGATCATCTTTTTCGTACACCATATTCTGGCGGTTGTATTCGCAGTACTCGAAATCGGGTGTCAACTGGATGGCATAGGTCGGGCAGGCTTCCTCACAGAGGCCGCAGACAATACAGCGGGAAAAATTGATTCGAAACCACTCCGGATACCAGCGCCCGTGTTCGTCCTCGGCTTTTTGCAGCGCGATACAATCCACCGGGCAGGCTGCGGCGCAAAGGTTGCAGGCGACACAGCGCTCCTCACCGTCGGGGTCGCGGGAGAGGATAATGCGGGCGCGGTAGCGTGGCGGGGTATAGGGTTTTTGTTCCGGGTATTCAACCGTATCGGCTTTGCTGAAGGTGTGTTGCAGCACTGTCCCCAGGGTTTTGACCTGGCTCCAGATTTCCCGTACCCACAGTGTCCATTCGCGTCGCGTCGATACAGACTTTGTCGAGTCCAACATGTCAGCCCTCCTGTACCAGAACCACAGCCCCGGTTGCCACCAGGTTGATCAGCGCCAGGGGCAGCATGAATTTCCAGCCGAACAACATCAGCTGGTCGTAGCGCGGTCGCGGTATGGCCGCGCGCAAAAGAATAAAGAAACAGATAAAAACAAATGTCTTGAGAATAAACCACGCCAACGGCGGCAGCCACGGCCCCAACCAGCCGCCGAAAAACAGGGTGGTGATCATGGAGGAGATCAGAATCACACCCAGGTATTCACCGATAAAAAACAGGCCGAATTTCATGCCTGAATACTCGGTGTGAAAGCCGGCCACAATCTCGTGTTCAGCCTCCGGCAGGTCGAAAGGCAGGCGGTGGCTTTCGGCGATTCCCGCGATCAAAAAGACCACAAAGCCGCAAAACTGCGGAATGATAAACCAGCCCTGTTGTTCCTGCGCCTGTACAATGTGGCGCAGGTTGAAACTGTTGGCGAGAATCACCACGCCCATAAGCGCCAGCCCCATAAACACTTCGTAGCTGACGGTTTGGGCCGCCGCGCGCAGCCCTCCGATCAGAGAATATTTGTTGTTGGAAGAGTAGCCGGCCAGCATCACACTGTAGGCGGCCAGCGAACTCATCGCCAGAAAGAACAGCAGACCGATATTCAGGTCACTGATGCCCAGCGTCGGTGAAAATGGAATCACGACGAAGGCCATCAGCATGGCGATCACCACAATGCTGGGGGCGAGGATAAATACACTGCGGTCGGCAAACGGCGGTACCCAGTCCTCCTTGGTGAAAATTTTTATCATGTCGGCGACTACCTGGCCGATACCGAGGGGGCCGACCCGGTTGGGGCCGAGCCGGTCCTGCCAGATACCGAGCAGGCGCCGTTCGAGCCAGATCAGCACAGCGGCGGAACTCAGCAGTACCACCAGCAATACGCTGATACCCAGCACAGTGCCGATAATGGATTGCAAACTGAAAGCGGAGTTCATAGCGTCGCTCCTGTGTCACGGGCAAAGACATTGGCATCGTCGGTAGCGGGTTGGGGCCGCCAGTCAAAGGCCTTTTGCAGTGTCAGAGGTGTTTCCAGCGCCGCTGTCGTCAACCCGCCGATACCCACGGGCAGTCCCACCAGGCCCAGGGGCAACTCCGGCGCCAGGCGCACCGCCAGACTGTATTCATTGCCCGCGGCGCTGAAACTGACGCCATCGCCGCGATCGATGTGTAATTGCTGCGCATCGACTGGATTCAGGGCGACATAATTGATGGGCAGGCGTGCGCTGATCGGTGCCGATAAACCACTGAGTTCCTCGCTGCCGAAAATGTGATAAAGCGCTACCGGCAGTAGGGTTTCGGTATCGGCTTTGTAAGCGGGTGGTACACGGCTGAACCAGTGTTGCGCGGGGGGTGAATTTTTGCTGCTTTGAGGCTTGCCGGCGCCGGGTTCTGCGTCGTTGCTCAGCAGCCGCACACCGCTGCTGCCGCCAATGAGTTCACCATTGACTTCCTGTTGAAATTTGTGGATTGATTGATTGGAGTTCCAGCCCGGTGACCAACTGCCGGGAAGCATCGAAGCGGGCGCCTGCCAGGCGTTGCCCTCCATGCTAAATGCCAGTGCCGAAAAGGTGTCCTGTGCCTGCATGGGTTCGCTAACGTTTATGCTGGCGTTGATCGCCGTGCGTCCACTGTAACGGTGGGACATTCGCGGAATTTTGTCGCCGGGTCGGCGCAAGTCGGCGCCGGGCGCCGCTTTGGTGATGGCTGCCAGCAGGGGTGCGCCGGCGGCGCAGGCCTGAATAAGTGCGTCAATGGTTTTCCACGGCGCTCCCCGGGCGGCGTTTATCCACGCCCAACTGGGTTGGATTTGCGATGGATAGATGGCGAAAAAACGCTGCGCCCGGGCCTCACTGTTAACCACTGTGCCTTCTGTTTCGGCAAAACTCGCCGCCGGTAAAATCCAGTCGGCCTTGGCGGCGGTTTCAGACCAGGTATGGTCCAACACGATAACTTCTTCCAAGCTGTCCAGAGCCCGCTCCAGTCGTTCCCTGTGGCAGCGGCGGTAGAGATTGTTCTCCATCACCAGCAGCCGTTTAACGGTACCCTTTTCAATTTGCGATAGCGCCTGGTCAAGTGTCTGGCCGTTTGCGCCGGAGTCTTTTTCCGTACTGCCAATCGCCGTGCTTTCGGCGCTCATCAGCGCCAGTCCAAGGCTGTTGCATTCGGCCAGACAGTAGTGCAACGGGCAGTTGTCCAGGGCCGCGGCGACATTCGCTGCGGCCTCGATAACGGCGCCGTTTAACAGGCTGGTGCCACTGATGACAGCCGGTTTGTCGGCGCTTTCCAGCAGGTCGACGATCTCCGCCACCAATTCGCGGTCCTCCTGTCCCAGGTCATCGACGGCGGGCGCTTCAGCGTTGAGGCGGTTGGCGAGGGCATAGCCTATACGGGCGATATCCGCCGGCGCCCGCCGCGCTCGCACAGTGGCTATGGCATCGAATTCCGTAGCCGCCGGGGTGATAATAATCAGCGGGTTTTTTTGCTGCTGTGCCAGTTCCTGCACGGCGGCGTCCTGCCAGGTGGGAATGCCGGCCTGCTGCGCCAGTTCCTGCGCTCGCCCACGTACAGCCTGGCGCACACTCAGAGCCAGAATGGGGGCGGTATTGAGAATGTCTTCTCCCAGCACCAGCACTGCATTGCAGTTTTCAAGCTTCCTGGGGGCGGCGATCCGAACCTGTGGCCGGCGATAAATGTCCGCGACGCTGCGGACCAACTGTTCTTCCAGGGGATCAAAACCGGCGCAGAAACGCTGCGGGCCGACGGCGCTGCGCAGGGCGAAATTGTTTTCCAGCGAGGCGCGGGGCGAACCCACGGCCAGCGTCTGCGGGTCACTCAGGACTCGGACCAGTGCCTCGGCCGCGCTCTCGGTGCTGGCCGGCTGCGCCCGGTTCTCGGTGTCTGTCGCCTGTGGACCGCGGCGCAGTGGGCGGTCGATACGCTGATCGCTATTGACAAAGTCGTAGCCGAAGCGGCCACGGTCGCATAAAAAGTAGCCGTTGATAAGGCTGTGATAGCGGTTGCTGATACGTTTGAGGGTGCCGTAGCGCTCGGCGGGGCTGGTGTTGCAACCCAGAGCGCAGTGCTGGCAGATCGAAGGCGCGCACTGCAGATCCCATTTGCGGGTAAAGTGTTTACTGAAGGTTTTATCGGTAAAGACACCGGTGGGGCAGACTTCCACCAGGTTGCCACTGAAAGGGTTTTCCAGGGTGCCGTCGCAGTGGCGGCCAAAGTACACATGGTGGTGGGCGCCGAACATCTGCAGGTCGCCGCCGCCGGCATAGTCCTGGTAGTAGCGCACGCAGCGATAGCAGGCGATGCAGCGATTCATTTCGTGGTTGATAAACGGGCCCAGGTATTGATTGCGGTGCGTGCGCTTGCCGAGGTCGTAGCGGCGGAATGTGTGGCCGCTCATTTCCGTCATATCCTGCAGATGGCACTCGCCGCCCTCCTCGCACACCGGGCAGTCGTGGGGGTGATTGGTCATCAACAGTTCGATGATGCCGGCGCGAAAGTCCTTTGCTTGGGGATCTTCGAGGCTGATGCGTGTGCCATCGGCGGCCGGGGTCATACAGGCCATAACAATGCGGCCGCGGGTGTCCTTTCCATCCTGGTATTGCTTGACCGCGCACTGGCGGCAGGCGCCCACCGAGCCCATAGCCGGATGCCAGCAAAAATAGGGCAGATTCAGTCCCTGCGAGAGGCAGGCGTGCAGCAGGTTGTTGCCGTCCGCAACTTGGTACTCTTTACCGTCGACTATGATTTTCGCCATGGAGTCTCCTCAAGTTGATGTCGATGCGGCTGCTTTACCTTGGCTGTTCCCGGGCTGCGGTTTGGGCTCGACAACCCTTGAGGCAAATTCCTCGGGAAAGTATTTCAGCGCGCTTTCCAGTGGTCCCATGGCCCCCGGGGCGTGGGCACAAAAGGTGTTACCCATGTTCAACATCCAGGTGGCGCGCTGCAGCCACTCGAGGTCGGTGCGCTGGCCGCGACGCTGCTGCAGTCGCCCCAGCGCCTTTTCCACCCACGGCAGACCGTCGCGGCAGGGGGTGCAGAAGCCGCAGGATTCCTGCGCAAAAAAGTGCTCGAGATTTTTCATCGCGCCGATAAAGTCCACTTGATCGTCGATCACAATGGCGGTGCCGGTGCCCAGTCGGCTGCCGAGTTTGCCGATATGGGTATAGTCCATGGGGGTGTCGAGATGTTCGGGCAGCAACAGGGGGGTGGAGGCGCCGCCGGGTAAAAAGGTTTTCAGCCCGTAGCCGTCGCACATGCCGCCGGCGTATTCCTGTAATAGCTCGCGCATCGGTGTGCCCATGGGCAGCTCCCAGCAGCCAGGGTTTTTCACCCGGCCGCTGACCCCGTAGAGTTTGGTGCCGGCATCTTCGGTGAGACTCAGCTGCTTGAACCACTCGGCGCCGTAATCGATGAGCGCCGGCAGATTACACAGGGTTTCGACATTGTTGACGATAGTGGGTTTGCCCCACAGACCGCTGACCTGTGGAAACGGCGGCTTGGCTCGCGGTGTGGCGCGCTTGCCCTCCAGCGAATTGAGCAGTGCTGTTTCCTCGCCGCAGATATAGCGCCCGGCGCTGGTGTGCACATGCAGCTCGAAACTCCAGTCGCCACCGAGAATATTGTTGCCGAGAAAACCTTTTTCACGGCATTCGGCGATGGCGCGGTTTAATAACCGCGCAGCCTCCACATACTCGCCGCGTATAAAAATGTAACCGACGTCCGCCTGCAGAATATAGCCGCCGACAATCATTCCCTCGACCAGCAGGTGCGGGCAGCCTTCCATCAGCAGACGGTCTTTAAAGGTGCCGGGTTCCATCTCATCGGCATTGGCGACGATGTACTTGGGGCGGGGTGCGTCTGCGCCCATGGGCACAAAGCTCCATTTCATGCCGGTGGGAAAGCCGGCGCCGCCGCGCCCGCGCAGGCCGGAATCTTTCAAAACCTGCAGGCATGCCGCCGGTGTCATATCCCGAATGACTTTGCCCAGGGCGCTGTAACCACCGGCTTTCTCATACTGCGCCAGGTCAAAAGGCGGGCGGGACGGATCGATATGCCGGGTCAGAGGTTTTTCGGTCATTATTCGCTACCCTTCAAGAGCGGTTCAATATTCTCCGGTGTCAGGTGGGAGTGCAGGCGCATGTTTTTCAACATCACCGGCGCCCGATCACAGGCGCCTTGACAGGTGACGGGGATCAGGGTGAATTCATTGTCCGCCGTCGTTTGGCCGTAATCGATACCGAGCCGGTGTTGGATTGTTTCCCGCAGCTTTTCGCAACCAAGCATCCAGCAGGTAATGCCGTCGCATAGCATCAGCGTATTTTTCCCCACCGGGCGGCGAAAGATCAGGCTGTAAAATGTGGCCACGCCATCGAGTTGCTCCGCGGACATATCCAGCAATCGCGCGACTTCGCGCAGCGATTCATCGGACACCCAACCGCGGTGCTTCTGCACGATTTTCAGCGCTTCAATCGAGGCGGCCTGAGGGTATTCATAATGGGCCGCTTCGGCGCGAATCTCGGCGATTTCCTGATCGCTTAAATTGCTGATCAGGTGTTGGGACGAAAGATTTGCCGCTGCTTCAACCATTGTGCACTGTCCTGTAAATAGGATTCTGTAAATATTGTCTTTTCAATATTGAGTCGTTATTTCTCTGTCCATTTTTTACTACCTGTCCACATCGGCCATGACAAAATCAATGCTGGCGATAATGGCGATCAAGTCGGCGATAAACAGTTCCCGGCTGAGCAGTGGAATCATCTGTAAATGGGGAAAACTCGGTGTGCGGATCCGGGTGCGGTAGCTGTTGGTGTTGCCGTCCGAAATCAGATAATAACTGTTGATGCCCTTGGTGGCTTCGATAGCGCAATGCGCTTCACCGGGCGGTATCACCGGCCCCCAACTGGAATTGACAAAGTGCTGGATCAGGGTTTCGATATCTTTCAGAGTGCGATCCTTAGGCGGTGGCGTGGCCAGCGAGTGAAAGGCTTTGTAGGGGCCGCCAGGCATATTGTCGAGGCATTGGCGGACGATGCGCAGGCTCTGACGGATTTCTTCGGCGCGGACCGCAGCGCGGTCGTATGCGTCGCCGTTGCTGCCGGTGGGGATATCAAATTCGAATTGATCGTAACTGCTGTAGGGGCGCTGTTTGCGATAATCCCACGCCAGCCCAGTCGCCCTCAGGCCGGCGCCGGTGATGCCCCAGTCAATGGCTTCCCGGGTGGAGTAATCTCCGATCAGGCAGGTGCGACGTTTGACGATGCTGTTGTCCATTACCATTTTTTGGTAGTGGGTGAGGCGGTCGGGCATCCAGTCGAGAAACTCGCGGATGGCTTTGTCCCAGCCCCGGGGCAGATCCTGGGCCACGCCGCCGATGCGAAACCAGCCGCTGTGCATGCGCCCGCCGGTGATGGAGGAGATAATGTCGAACACCTTTTCGCGGTCGATAAACATGTAAAACACCGGCGATAACTGGCCTACGTCCTGGGCGAAGGTGCCGTAAAAAACCAGATGGCTGGCGATGCGGTAAAGTTCGGCCAGCAGCACTCGAATGATTTGCGCCCGCGGCGGCACCTGGATGCCGGCGAGTTTTTCAACCGCCAGGACATAGGGGAGGTTGTTCATGCAGCCGCCGAGATAGTCGACCCGGTCGGTGTAGGGGATGTAGGTATGCCAGCTCTGGCGCTCACCCATTTTTTCGGCGCCGCGGTGGTGGTAACCGATATCGGGAACGGCGTCGACAATTTGTTCACCGTCCAATTGCAGGGCGATTCGAAATACACCGTGCACGCTGGGGTGGTTCGGCCCCAGGTTCAGGAACATAAAGTCGGTGCTTTCTCCGCCGCGTCGCATACCCCAGTCCTCCGGGTTGAAGCGAAGCGCTTCCTGCTCTTTATCCTGTTGTTCTTCGGGCAGACTGAAGGGCTCCATTTCGGTGGCGCGCGCCGGATGGTCTTTGCGTAGCGGGTGTCCTTCCCAGGTCGGCGGCATCAGAATTCGACTCAAGTGGGGATGACCTTCGAAGCGGATACCGAACATATCCCAGACTTCGCGCTCATACCAGTTGGCGTTGGGCCAGATGTCACAGCAACTGGGGAGGGTGAGATCGGTTTCGGCGAGGGCCACTTTCAGACGCAGATCGAGATTTAAAGACAGCGACAACAGGTGATAAACCGCTGTATAGTCCGCCTCCGGCTGGCCCGGGCGATGCCGACGCCAGCGTTCATCGATGGCGGTCAGGTCCAGCAGCATGGCATAACCCTGTTGCTTGGCTGTGGCGAGCGCTGGCTTCAATAGCTGGCGTGTCATCCATAGTGTGGGCACCGTGTCAGCGCAGGCTTGTTCGACAATCCCATCGGCGCCGAACTGCCGTATCAGTTCGGCAACTATGCTGGGTTCGTTGTCGGTGTAGTGTTCGGCTAATGCCATAACCGTTTTCTTCTCCCGATCCTCGTTGTCAGATATTTTCCGCCGCTTTTCAATATCCTGGGGTATTTATGTCTTCAATCCGGTTCAACTGCGCTTTCCCAGTTCGTTGCGGGCCGGGGTTAAACTTCGTCCGGGGAGCGCAGGGTGGTGAGTTGCCGGCGGTTTTCCCGCAACTCGTCGCGGAAGCAGCGCGCTCGCGCTTTATCCTTGTGCGGTTGGTAAACCCCCTGATCCCCCACCATCCAGGCCAGCGGCCGCTGCTCTTGACCAATGGCCTCTTGCAATAGTATCAGGCCCTGCAGCAGCGCTTCGGGACGCGGTGGACAGCCGGGCACGTAAACGTCTACGGGCAAAAATTTATCCACTCCCTGAACCACGGAGTAGATATCGTACATACCGCCGGAATTGGCGCAGGAGCCCATGGAAATGACCCAGCGCGGTTCCAGCAGTTGGTCGTAGAGGCGTTTAACCACCGGTGCCATTTTCCGAAACACGGTACCGGATATCACCATAAGATCGGCCTGGCGCGGTGTGGCGCGGATTACCTCTGCACCGAAACGGGCGATATCATGGCGGCTGGTAAAGGCAGTGGCCATTTCCACATAGCAGCACGAAAGCCCGAAATTGAACGGCCACAGTGAGTTTTTACGGCCCCAGTTGACCATGTCCTGGAGCCTGGCAAAGAGCACATTGCGTTTCAGCGCATCGTCAAAATCCTGTGTGGCAACTTTGCCTTCGGCATTGGGGCCACTGGTATTGGCACCACTGGTATTGGAACCACGGGCGTTGGCACCGCCGGGCAACTGTTGGGCGGGTATCAGGTCCGCGGGTTTGGTCAGGCTCCAGCGCATTGGTCCTCCTTCTCGGTCTTCCCGACCGGGTTCGAGTCGTCGTGGGGTAAGCGGGCGCTTGGGCGATGCCAGTCCAGCGCGCCGAGTTTCCACAGATAGGCGAGTCCGGCGAGTAGTATCACAATAAATATCAATGCTTCGATAAAACCGGCTAACCCCGATTCGCGAAAACCAATCACCCAGGCAAACAGAAAAACGGCTTCCAGATCGAAAATTACAAAAAAGATGGCGACCAGAAAAAACTGTGCCGAGAAACGCAGGTGCGCGTCCCCCACCGACACCACCCCGGATTCGAAGGGTTCCAGGGTGGCTTTGTCGTGACGACGTTGGCCGAGCAGCGACGAAAGTGCCAGAATGGCAACCACCAAGCCTAGCACCGCGAGAAAATAGGCCAGTACTCCCAGCAGGTTTTCAGGGTTTTCGGACATAATTTTAACCCCCGGTTAGCGAATGGGTTGAACAGTGATAACGGTGCTATTGCGGCTGTTTTATCGCTAGCCTGCATCGTCGCCACAGCCGCTGGCCGGCGTTGAAAACGGACCTTGGGGGGGAAGTATTATGAAAAGTGGTCGGGACGTTTCTGTATAGACGGTGAAATACGGCCTCAGCGTTTGATGCGACTTTTGTTACTGTTGTCGCCAACACGACCGCTACCGTATCCGGTAATGATGTGATCAATATTTCTATCGGCGCGTTATTTTGAATAATTCCTCGCCGTGTAACTCCATTTAGTACAGCTGGTACAACACAATGACCCGGCATATTGCTTTCTCCGTCTTGCTACGGAGGTCGCTACCTTACTGCTGCCCTACATATGTGTATCTTCATACTACCTACAACTACAATAAAGATACATCTGGGTAAAGGCTTCGGCCTTCGGTTGGTTACTTTATCGTATTCGATTATCTATCGTTTTAGAATATCTCGTCACGTTTAAGCGTATCTGGCCCGACTGATTATTTGAAGTATAGGGCTGGCGCTTCATCGCTATGTTAGCTGTTTAACCGATTAAGAGACAGTATAGCTCGCCGTTAATTCCTGTGCGCGAGGGCACAGGGAATTGATTCTGCAAGCGCCTGAACTCGAAAAGTTATGCAACGGTAGAGTAAAACTAACTTGGATTTAGTCTATGTGCAAGCGCGGCGCTTAAAGGTAAACTGCGTCCTTTACCCTATAGACTAAAAACTGTAAGGAAAACAGAATCTTGTCGGATGTGTCTCAGTCTCAGCCAGCCCCCCCGCGGCTGTTGAAATCCAGTGCCCTGGTCGGTTCCATGACGCTCTTATCGCGTGTTATGGGACTGCTGCGGGATATTGTCTTTGCCCGTTTTATCGGCTCCGAGGCGGGGGCCGATGCGTTTTTCGTTGCCTTTAAAATTCCCAATTTCCTCCGCCGTCTGTTCGCAGAGGGCGCCTTTTCTCAGGCTTTCGTGCCAGTATTGTCGGAATACCGAGAGCGGGGTAGCCCCGCGGCGGTGAAAGCAAGCATTGGTGGATAGAGTGACGGGCTGTCTCGGTGCTACTTTAATGGCCGTTACCGTCTTTGCCGTGCTTTGCTCGCCGGTATTGGCGACGCTGTTCGCGCCGGGATTTCGCGCCGATGCGGAGAAGTTTTCTCTCGCCAGCGATATGATCCGCATCACATTTCCCTATCTGCTGTTTATCTCCTTGACGGGGCTGGCGGGGGCTATATTAAACAGCTACGACCGATTTGCCGTGCCGGCTTTTACGCCTGTGCTATTAAATGTGTCGATGATCACCGCTGCGGTGGTGATTTCCCCTTATTTCGAGCAGCCGGTATTCGCGTTGGCCTGGGGGGTTTTGAGTGCCGGCGTGGTTCAGCTTTTGTTTCAATTGCCGTTTTTAATACGACTGCAGTTGTTGCCGAGGCCGCAACCGGATTGGCGGGATGCGGGCGTGCGAAAGATTCTCAAGTTGATGGCGCCGGCTATTTTCGGGGTCTCCGTCAGTCAGATTAACCTTTTGCTGGACACTGTGATAGCGTCGTTTCTGCCGACCGGGAGTGTGTCCTGGCTGTATTATTCGGATCGCCTGTCGGAGCTGCCGTTAGGTGTGTTCGGTATCGCCGTGGCGACGGTTATCCTGCCGGGACTGTCCCGTCAGCACGCCGGCAGGAACTTAGCGCAGTTCAGCGCCACTTTGGATTGGGCGTTGCGATTGATCGTCGTGATCGCTCTACCCGCCGCGCTGGCGTTGATTATTCTCGCCGAACCGATTTTGTTCACCCTGTTTCAGTACGGTAAAACCGATGCCTACACGGTGCACATGGCGGCCATGAGTCTGCGCGCCTATGCCGCGGGTTTGCTGGCGTTTATGTTGATCAAAGTACTGGCGCCGGGTTATTTTGCCCGTCAGGATACTAAAACCCCGGTAAAAATAGGTATTGTCGCCATGATAGCCAATATGATTTTAAACGTGGTTTTTGTGCTGCCGTTGTATTTCTATTTCAATCTCGGGCACATGGGATTGGCGCTGGCGACGGCCTGTTCCGCGTATATCAACGCCGCTTTACTGTTTCACGGACTTTGGTGCAATGGTATCTACCGGCCCCAACCCGGCTGGATTGCGTTGGCGTGGCGCTTTGGCTTCGCAAACCTGTCGATGGCGGCGGCACTGGTTTTTTTGTTGCTGCAGTGGAACGGCTGGGAACAGTGGAACTGGATGTGGCGCTCTATTTATCTGAGCATTATGTGTATGTCCGGTCTAGCGGTTTATGTACTCGCTCTTGTGGCCGCAGGTGGGCGAATAAAGGATTTCCGGGTCAGGTACTGAGAAGGAAAATTTATGCAACGATAGGGTATACCCAAAGCGTATTCCGTGCCCGTTCCTAAATATATAACATATTTCGTGCACGCTCCTGTGTACAAGCGTTATAAGCGGCATTCAATAAATGGAAAATATTGGGTGCCATTCGGTGGGGGTTAGTAATGGGGTGAACTTAAAACCGGAATTCGACGGTCCTAATCCCGGTTTTGCAGCAGGGTTCGAAACATTGCCATGAGTGAATCTCTGATGAACTGATCGTCGGCTTGCTCCTTGCCTTGTA
>JARROD010000009.1:0-36499 GCA_037384225.1 Exilibacterium sp. | reverse complement strand
ATATTGAATCCCTGCTGACACTGGGAAACCTATGCCTCAACGACCTCGATCCCACGGCGGCACAACCCTATTTCGATAAAGTACTGGCCAGACAACCTGAAAATGGGCGCGCTTGGCTGGGAATCGGATTAAAGGCGCTGCTACAGAAAAATTTGACCGCGGCGACCGACAGCAAGCGCAACGCCACATTATACGCGGACTGGGACTGGACCGGAACGCCTTTACGGCCAACTATGCCCAGAGTCTGATGTTGTCTTCGGCGGGGGATACGAAACCGGCACGGGATATCGTCAATTCGCTGCTGCTGCAACCGCTGAACGCGCGGGGTGGAACTATCGAGCAAGCGCTGAAAACCTAAACCGGCTATTTTTGTTTTATTTTCTGCGCACCTCAAACAAATAAAACCTTTTGGGAAGGCTTGGATTATATCTCGTTTAGGAAACTATTTTATGCAGCATAATTTACTTTTGCACAGACACAAACGGAATCAAGCTTCCACAAACACACGATAGTGAGGGGAGGAACCAGAGTGGCAACATCTATAAATTTGCACCACCGCCCTCCTCCCATCGGGATACCCCTTCAGACGGGATTATCAAAACAAGCGTTTCCCCCTATGAATTTCAGCGTTTCCGGATATCATTGGGATATTCAGCGACTTTTATAGGATTAAAGGCCCCGAACATGCAACTGAGCAAACGCAACCTGTTTAAAGCGGCGACCCTGGCCGCCGGCACCGCAGCAATGACTCCCTTGGCCCGCGCCCGGCGTCAAACCGCTAAAGCTCCGGCGCTGCCCAATCTTTCCAAACGGGCTGTCCCCATTAGCGTGGCCGAGCGTCAGGCGCGTATAACCCGCGCCCAAAAAGTAATGGCCAAGCAGGGCTTGGACGCGCTGTTGCTGGAACCGGGCTCAGCCATGCGCTATTTCACGGGTATTTCCTGGTGGCGAAGTGAACGTCTAACCGCCATCATTATTCCCCGCCGGGGCGATATCGCCATAGTTACGCCGTTTTTTGAAGAACCCAGCGTGCGCGAGTCCATGACTTTCGGCGACGATGTGCGCACCTGGAACGAACACGAAAACCCCTTTGTGCGCATCGCCGGCATGCTCAAGGACCGCGGCCTCAAACGCGGCAGGATCGGCGTCGAAGCCACGGTGCGCTACTTCGTCGTGGAAGGGCTGCAACGGGCGGCACCGAACTTTACCGTGGTGGGCGCCAGCGGCGTCACCCGCGCCTGCCGCATGTTCAAAAGCCCAGCCGAGATAGCGCTGATGAAAATTGCCAGCGACATCACCTTGCGCGCTTACGCCCATGTGCACAGTCAACTCGACAAAGGCATGACTTCAGACGACATCAATGCGCTCATGCGCCAAGCCCAGGCCAGCCTCGGCGGCGACAGCATCTGGACCATGGCGCTGCTGGGTGAATCCAGCGCCTACCCTCACGGCAGTCATAAACCCCAGACCGTCGAAGAGGGCCAGATCATCCTGCTCGACTGTGGCTGCGCGGTGGAGGGCTACCAGTCCGACATATCCCGCACTTTCGTCTACGGCGAATCCAGCAAGCAACAACGCCGTATCTGGGAGCTGGTGCGCAAGGGTCAACTGACCGCCCTGGCGGCCGCGCAACCGGGGCGACCGGCCGGCAGTGTCGACGATGCCGTGCGCAAACTCTACGAGGCGGAAGGCTTTGGCCCCGGCTACCGGCTGCCCGGCCTCAGCCACCGCACAGGTCACGGCATTGGTATGGACGGCCACGAACCGGTCAATATCGTCAAGGGCGAATCCACCCCGTTGGCCGCCGGCATGTGCTTTTCCAATGAACCCGGTATTTACCTCCCCGGCCAGTTCGGCGTGCGCCTGGAGGACTGTATCCACATGACCGACTCAGGCCCAGTCTGGTTTACGGTGCCGCCGGAGAGCCTGGAAAAGCCCATTGGCCGGTTGGGCTGATGGCGCACTCTCAGGGCTGATGGCGGTCGCGGCGCCGACCGCCACTGTGGTAAAGTCGCGCGCAAGATAACCAAAAATGTCTCCGGAACGGATAACCATCGTCATTCCTAAATGAAATTCATCCACGCAGCCGATATTCACCTCGACAGCGCCCTGCGCGGCCTTGAACGCTACCCGGGTGCGCCCGTGGAGGAAATCCGTTCCGCCACCCGCCGCGCCTTCGACAACCTGATCGATCTCGCCATCGAGGAGGCGGTGGCGTTTGTGCTTCTGGCCGGCGATCTCTACGACGGAGACTGGCGCGATTACAACACCGGTCTCTATTTCGTTGAGCGCATGGGCCGCCTGCGGGAAGCCGGGATTCGCGTCTTCGCCATAGCCGGTAACCACGACGCCGCAAGCCAGCTGACAAAACATTTGCGGTTGCCGGACAATGTCACCATGCTCGCCACCCGCAACCCCGAACGGGTTCTTTTACCGGACCTGGATGTGGCGATTCACGGCCAGGGGTTCGCCAGTCGGGCGGTGACCGAGGATCTCTCCCGGGCCTATCCCCAGGGCGACCCGGCGCTGTTCAATATCGGCCTCTTGCACACCTGCCTCGACGGCAAGCCCGGCCACGCGCCCTATGCGCCCTGCAGTGCCGACGGACTGCGCTCAAAAGGCTATCAATACTGGGCGCTGGGCCATGTGCACCAGCGCGAAGAAGTGGCGCTGGACCCCTGGATTGTCTTTC
Organism: Exilibacterium sp.; assembly: GCA_037384225.1. Taxonomy (GTDB): domain Bacteria; phylum Pseudomonadota; class Gammaproteobacteria; order Pseudomonadales; family Cellvibrionaceae; genus JARROD01. Next base: position 33,807 of record JARROD010000009.1, on the reverse strand, counting down.
CCGGCAATATCCAGGGGCGCCACATCCGTGAAACCGGCCCCAAAGGCTGTACTCTGGTCAGTGTGCACAAGGGGGAAATTACAGCCGTTGAGCACCGCGACCTCGATGTATTGCGCTGGTCTCTGTGCGAAATGGATGTGACTAACAGCGCATCTGTCGACGCGATCTACGATCAGGTGCAGACGGCGCTGCAGCGGACGCTTGATTGCGCCGGGCAGCGGCCTGTCGCCGCCCGCCTGGCGTTGCGGGGAAGCTGCAGTGCCCATTCGCGCCTGCACGCGGAACGGGAGCATTGGATACAAGAGTATCGCGCCCTGGCCACCGGCCTCGACGGCGCGGGAATCTGGCTGGAAAAGGTCTCTCTCGACACCCGGCCGGCGATCCGCGCCGAGGAAATGCTCGACGGCGACGACGCGCTCGGGGGACTGCTGCGTGGCATTCGGGGTATGGAGGCGAACCAAACCACACTGGCGGCTCTGAGCGAAGAAGTCGGGGAGCTGCGCAAAAAACTCCCGGTGGAAATACTCGCCGGCGAAGATCGCTACGACCCGGAGGACCCGGCGCAGCTTGCGCAAATGCTGGAGGATATCAAGGAACTGCTGGTGAACCGCCTGCTGAAAACGGAGCGGGCGCCGTGAAAATCCGCGAACTCAATTTCACTGCCTTCGGCCCCTTTACCGACCGGTCGCTGATTTTCGAGCAGGAGCCGGAGGGGCTGCATATTGTCTACGGCCCCAATGAAGCGGGCAAGAGTTCGGCCTTGCGGGGGCTGCACGCGCTGCTGTTCGGTATCGATGAGCGCACCGCGGATAATTTTCTGCACGCCAATGACAAGCTCCGCATCGCCGGCCGGGTGTACCGCTCCAATGGCGAAGAACTCTCCTTCGCGCGCCGCAAAGGGCGCAAAAATACACTCCTGTCCCATAACGGCGAAGCGCTGGATGAGGGTGCCCTGAGCCCTTTTCTTCAAGGCGTGACGCCGGAACTTTTTAAGATGCTGTTCGGCATCGACCACCGCGCGTTGATTCAGGGCGGCCGGGAAATTCTGCAACAAAAAGGCGAAGTGGGCCAGGCACTGTTTTCAGCATCCCTCGGCAGCCACACGCTGCACGCGGTGCTCAAGCAGCTCGACGAACAGGCCGAAGCCCTGTTTAAACCACGCGGTTCAACACCGGTCATCAATACCGCCGTGAAAGAGTATACCGAGCTGCACCGGGAAATAAGAGAAACATCGCTCTCCTCCAGGGAGTGGGAGCAGCACTGCCGTGCACAGGAAAAAACCGCCGCCGAACTGGAGCAGGTGCAAACCGAGCTCACCGACCACCGGGCCAAAGTCTCCCACCTGCAACGAATTCAGCGGGTGCTGCCGAAACTGGCCAGGCGCCAGGCATTGTTGCAACAGGTTGAAGAACTCGGGGAAGTGAGGATTTTGCCAGCGCCTTTCAGCAAACGCCGCCAGGTTGCGCTCACCGAACGAGAGCAGGCGCGGGCGATCATTCAAATGGCGACAGTTCGACTCGACGAGTTGCGGGAACAGCTCGAAGCGCTCCCATTGTGTGGACCGGCGCTGGAACAAAGCGCAAGTATCGAGGCCCTGCACGCGCGCCTCGGCGCTCACCGCAAAGCCATGCAGGACCGCCCTCATCTGGAGGCGGAATACAGGCAACTGCTGATCGATGCCGAATCCCGGCTCAAGGACCTGCGCCCGGATCTCACCCTGGAGGAAATCGAATGTCTGCGTGCCACGTTTAAAAACCGGCAAAGAGTGACCGAGCTCAGCCGGCAAATCCAGGCGGTTGAAGCGCGGGTAAAACAGACCTCGGCAAACCTGGAGGAAATCCAGCCGCGAGTGAGGGAAGTCGAGCAGGAGCGGCGGCAACTGCCACACACAGCCTCGCTGGAGGGGTTGCGTGAAGCCGTACTGGCAGCGAGGAAGGCGGGGGATATGGACACGGCCATTGAATCCAGGCGCCGCGATCTGACGTTATTAGAACGGCAGTGTGAAACCGACCTGGCTCGTCTCGGGCTCTGGAGCGGCACACTGGAAGCGCTTGTCGAACTGCCGGTCCCACATCGGGTCAGTATCGAGCGGTTAGACACAGAGTACAGTGAGCTCAATGCACACCGGCAACGCCTGTGCGAACAACAAGATCAGATGACTGAGCAATTGCGTGAAATCTCCCGGCAGTTGGAGACAATCCACAACACCGGCACCGTACCCACAGAGCGGGAGTTGGCCGAAGCCAGATCGGAGCGCGAGCAAGTCTGGCAACTGGTGCGCCGGCAGTGGGTCGATGGGGAAGATTCCGGCGCGGGACATAAGCTTGCCGATGTTTACGAGGCCCTGGTTTCGAGTGCCGATGAACTGGCGGACCGCCTGCGCCGGGAAGCCGACCGGGTCCATTCACACGCGGCTCTGGTCGCCAGCCAGAGGAGCGTGCAACAACAGGCACAGGAGGTCGCACAACTGATCGAGCAATGCAGCGCTGATAAAGAACGGATCGACACTGAGTGGGAAGCACTCTGGGCGCCATGCCGCATTCAGCCCCGATCGCCGCGGGAAATGCGAGCCTGGTCGGAAAATCTTGATAAGCTTCACAACCGGGTTGAACAGTTAAACCCACTGCGCCTGGATATCGATGCACTTGAGCACATCCGCGAAACGCACACTCAACGGCTCGCGCGGGAGCTGGAGAAATTGCATCACAGCAAACCAAACAACCACTGGCCACCTCTCGAAACCGCGCTGCTGTGCGCTGAGAAAACGCTCGCTGATCTGGAGCAAACCGCACGACAGCGGCAAAGTCTGGAAACAGAAATCGATAACCTCAACCGCCGTCTGGCGTCCGCCCACAATGCCCATAAGAACGCCACCAGCGAATTCGACGAATTAAAACGACAGTGGTCGGATGCGATAGCAAGCCTTGGCCTCGACAGTCATGCCCTGCCCGCCGAAGCGCTCAATGTCATAGAGAACCTTAGAGAACTGTTCGCAAAGCACAGCGAGGCTGAAAAACTGCGGGTGCGGATTCAGTCCATGGACAGCGATGCTGAATCCTTCCGCCGCCACGTCAGCGAAGTCGCAGCCAAGGTTGCCCCGGAGCTGTCGGAGGCAGCCGCCGACGAGGCGGCAACACGCCTCAATCTTCTGTTAACCGAAAATCAGTCCAGACACTCCCGACGCCAGCAGATCGAATCCCAACTGCAACAGGCGCGAGAGGATATACAGAAGGCCGAGGCAACCCTTAAGGCTATGACGGAGCGGCTGCGCGAGTTGTGTGCCGAGGCGGGCTGCGCTGACCCCACCGCCCTGGAGCGGGCCGAACTGCGCTGCGCCGAATACCTGCGGCTAAAAGCGGAGATCGCCGCTGTCGAACAGGAGATTCTCGACACCGGCGAAGGCGCCGCGCTGGAGGAGCTGCAACAGCTAGCGGAGCGTGTCGACCCGGACCACCTGCCCGGACAGATCGAAGCCCTGACGACTAAAATCGATGAGGAGTTGGAACCAAAACGCACCGCACTCGCCGAAGCCAAGGGCCGCCGGAAAAAGGAACTGGAACTGATGGACGGCAGCGACCGGGCCGCGACACTGGCCGAGCGCAGCCAATCCGTACTGGCGCAGATTCGCACAGACGCCGAGCACTATACCCGGCTGAAACTGGCGGCCCGCATTCTGCGCGATGAAATCGAGCGCTACCGAAAACAGAACCAGGGCCCCCTTGTCGAACGCGCCAGCGAACATTTTACGGCCTTGACCTGCACTTCCTTTGCCGGTCTCAGAACCGATTTCAACACCGCCGACGAGCCGGTACTGGTGGGCCTCCGCCCCGGCGGCGAACGCGTGGGCGTGGAAGGGATGAGTTCGGGCACCCGGGATCAACTGTATCTCTCACTGCGTCTCGCGGCCCTGGAAAAATACATGGAAGCATCCAATCCCATGCCTTTTATTGTCGACGACATTCTGGTCGATTTCGATGACAAGCGTTCCGCCGCCGCGCTGGACGCTCTGGTCCGACTCGGGCAAAAAACCCAGGTGATTCTCTTTACCCACCACTCGCGGGTCGTGGAACAGGCGCGGCAGCAGAACAACGGGCACAGCGTTTACATTCACAATCTCTGACCGGCAAAGCCCGTGCAGTATCCCTGTGCCGCCGACGAAAGCTGCCTGGTCGCTAATTATCCCTCGGGGTTAGCGAAATTTATCAGAGAGCAGACCAATGGAAATCGCGTAATAATTACTGGCATTGTACTTCAGCAGCGCCAACACAGGCATACCTATGCCACCGATATTTCAAAAAAGCAGCGTCTGGATCTACTGGGATACCTTAAAAGTTTATAATACTGAATGACCCTGATCCCGATGAAATAGGGGTAAAAGCGACATGGATTCAAAATGACAGAAAATCCGACAACCGTAAATTTCGCCGTAATTTTCTTCCTTAACAGCCTTATTGTTGCAATCGCCATTGTTATTCATTACGAAATACTGCACCAGCTTTCGATTTATATTCCGCGCCTATCCATCAGGCACCGCCTGCGGGTAGTATGCGGTATTTTTGGCGCGCTGATGGCACATATCACCGAAGTATGGCTGTTTGCATTTGGCTATTATTTTATGGTCCACTCGCAGGGTTTCGGCTCTCTGCAGGGAAATTTTGATGAGTCTCTTCTGGACTGCAGCTATTTTTCCATTATTACTTACACCTCGCTCGGGATTGGCGATATAGAGCCAATTGGCCCATTACGCTTTCTCGCCGGCCTGGAAGCCTTGACCGGGCTGGTGCTCATTACTTGGACCGCATCATTTATGTTTATTGAAATGACGAAATTCTGGAATGATAAAAATTAGGGGTGAACACACCCCTTAGGATTTATTTTTAACCTTAGGGTTTATTTTTAAACAGTTGGCTTTGAATACCGTCGAGAATATCGATAGGTAGAGGGAAAATAATGGTGTTACTTCTATCTCCCGCCACTTCGGTCAAGGTCTGCAAGTAACGCAACTGAATCGCCTGCGACTGCGCAGCTAATGTTTTTGCCGCCTTGGCGAGCTTTTCAGCCGCTTCGTCTTCACCCAGGGCATGAATAACCTTCGCCCGTCGCTCCCGTTCCGCCTCTGCCTGTTTGGCGATTGCGCGAATCATACTTTCATCGAGATCGACATGTTTGATTTCCACATTCGCGACCTTGATACCCCAGGCATCGGTTTGTTTATCCAGAATGGTTTGAATATCCGCATTGAGCCTATCCCGCCCCGCCAGCATATCATCCAATTCATGCTGCCCCAACACCGAACGCAATGTGGTTTGAGATAGCTGACTGGTGGCTTCAAAAAAATTCTCTACCTGAATAATGGCTTTCTCCGGATCGACAACCCGAAAATAAATCACCGCATTGACCTTCACCGAAACGTTATCCCTGGAAATAACATCCTGGGTCGGAACATCCATCACCACTGTGCGCAGGTCGACCCGCACCATCTGCTGCACAACGGGGATAACGATAATCAAACCTGGGCCTTTAACTCGGTAAAAACGTCCCAGCATAAAAATAACTCCGCGCTCATATTCCCGCAAAATGCGAAACATGGACACGATAAACATGACCGCCAACAATACCAGAGTAACACCGAAATAACCTACCATAATAAGCCTCCAAGCTTCACCATAATATGCATGTGTGATGAATCACAGGCATAGTGCTGACAATGTAATGCCGACCATGTAGCGCCGACAATGACAATGTAGCGCCGACATTTTTCACCGTTCCTACTATTTCATCGGAGCCACAGGTTTTTCGGATTGGGTTTTATCCACTGACAATATCAATCCTTGTATACCGCGCACACTGACCCTGTCCCCCACTTCAAGTGAATCCGGACACACCACGTGCCACAACTCTCCCTGCAGACGAACCAGGGGGGTGCCGGCGTAAACCTGTTCCACCGTTGCCTGCTGACCAATCAACGTCGAAGTCCCCGAAACAACAGCTTTCTTGCGGGCGCGAACGATCATGCCAAGTACCACCAGCAAAAACATTCCACTCACCGCCGTAACGGCAAGAATGACTGGAAGGGCGATCTTAAAACCGGGCAGATTGGTATCCATTAGAATGATTGAACCAAAAACAAACGCAATAATGCCACCAAAGCCCAGCACCCCAAAGCTCGGGACCATGGCTTCCGCCGTCATCAATACCACACCCACTATAATCAGCCCCAGACCGGCATAACTGATGGGTAAAACCTGAAACGCATATAGCGCAATCAAAATGCAAATGACCCCGGCGATTCCGCCGATACCAACACCGGGATTGGAAAATTCGAAAATAAGTCCATAGATGCCAATCAGCATCAGGATATAAGCCACATTGGGATCGGTAATGATGGCCAGAAATTCATTGCGCCAGTCGGGCTCGTGCGTTTTTACGGTGGCACCACCGGAGTCCAGCAGCACTTCGCTGCCCCTCAAACTAACGGGGCGGCCATGCACTTGCCGCAGCAGATCTTCGACATCGTTCGCCACCAGGTCGATTACATTGATTTCCTGAGCCTGAGTGGCGGAAAGACTGGAGGCTTCTCTGACCGCCCGCACCGCCCATTCGCCGTTGCGCCCGCGAAGCTCCGCTAAACCTTCGATATAAGCGGCGGCGTCGTTAATAATCTTGCGCTCCATGGCAGTTGAAGGCTGCGGTGTCGATTTTCCTTTACCATTTTCGCCGCCACTTTCACCGCTGTCTCGATCCGGCTCTTTTTGCTCCGGCGCACTGGGCAAGCCCGGCGCGCCTATCTGCACGGGTGTCGCCGCCCCCAGATTAGTGGCCGGCGCCATCGCTGCTACATGACAGGCGTACAATATATAGGTACCGGCACTGGCGGCGCGCGCACCACCCGGCGCGACATAGCCAATGACCGGAATCGGCGAGGCGAGTATCGCCTTGATGATTTCACGCATCGACTTATCCAGCCCACCCGGCGTATCCATTTGCAACACCAGTGCCCGAGCCTGGTCGGCGGTCGCTTGCTCCAGCCCCCGCACAATATAATCCGCCGTTGCCGGCCCAATGACTCCCTTAACCTTCAATAACCAGACCTGCGGTCTACTCTGGCTCTGAGGATCCTCGTCGGCAGAGACTGAATTGGAATAACCACTGATAAATAAGCCGCTTATCAGCAGCATGCCTATAAACGCAATTCCCTGACGTCGCAATGACTTTGTGTACATAAACAATGCCGAGTTGAATTACATCACTTTAAATACACCACTGTGGATAGCGCGGCCTTTAACAACTTAAATCCATGTATTTAAACAACTTTGCAAGCCGGATGACATGCAATCAAGATGACGTGCAACCAAGATGACGTGCAACCAAATAGTTACGATCTGTCATTAAGAAAACATGCTTCAAAAGATAGGCTAACCACTCTGCCATCCATCGGTAAAAGTATAGTTGAGTTCAGATTAATACTATGTTCAATACTACATTACTACGTTCAATACTACGTTCAATACTACATTCAATACGCGTTGGGAACCCGGATATATCCCTCCTATTGAATCAGGGAGAGGGTCTGTTTGAGAGACTACATTTTTTAGGCTTGCGCAACAAGACGCTCTCACATTTCCAACTGAAAAGAAAAGCTGTGCGAGAGAAAACTGGCTCGGCTACACAGAGGCAAGGTCGAATTCCGGCGAAACCCGCGCCACTAACCCTAGATCGGAAGCGGTATGCAGGTCCATAACACTGTCGTATAAAATATCAAACAGGGCCTGCACTTTTAGACTACAAACAATACTGTACAGTCTATTTTAAACCTGGACTCATCCGTGTTAAATTTCGGGCTATGATCACTGACAAAACATCAACCAAGGGCCGGCGGCGCAGTGAAGAGAAGCACAGACTTATTTTTAACGCGGACGCCGAACTCTTTTCCCGGCGTGGATTTGCAGGGACCAGTATGGACCCAATCGCCGATGTGGCCGGGGTTTCCAAACAGACTGTTTACAGCCATTTCAAATCCAAGCAGGATTCGTTCATTGCCGCAATACAGCATAAGTGCACTGTCAACTCACTCGGACCGGCTTTTTTTGACAGAGACGTACCTATAGACCATATATTACATGAAACAGCGCAGTACTTTACTCATTTACTGATAAATACAGAGGTTGTGGATGTGTCGCGGGTCTGCATCAGTGAAGCTGAACAACACCCTGAAGTCGCTCGCACATTCTACGAATCGGGACCCTACAAGCTAACTGCCCGGCTGAAAAGCTATCTCGACAAACAGGTCACAACAGGGAAACTATACCCAAAGCGTTTGAGATTTAGGTGTGCAGAGTGCGTCAATTTTTGTTCCCCCTTCTTTTAATAGCAGGGGGCGCGACGACGCAGGCCCCATGTGAGGGCGCTAGCGCCGCGAATGCCTGGAGCGGCTGGACGGAGCAACGCGGCCAGGGACAAAAAGGGGCGTGCTCTGTGCACCTAAATCTCAAACGCTTTGGGTATACATATCGAAAACACGCGATTTGCCGCCTGGCAATTTTTATCGATGCTAAATGGAGACAGCGCTCTGAAAGCACAATTAGGGCTTGAACATGTACAGACAAACGAGGAAACTGAGGCCTACATACACAGTTGCGTGGAGCTATTTCTGCGCGCCTACAGTGGCGATACAAACGCACTTCAATCAATGCTGGAGCCTTCGTTATAACAAATCGTTAGAGCGCGCATGCTCTCGATAAAAGCAATTACCGTAGCGGCGTTTCTATACCTAAAGTGTTTGGATTTTAGGCATAACCGCCCCCTGGGTTTAATTCTGTAAAAATATTATAGACAGCGATTAAACAATATTCGTGAAGGCGCTATAATGGCGCCATTGTCCCGGCTTCGGTGCTCTAGTAACCGCAGCCTTAACCCCCAAATTTTGAGGTATTAACCTTGAACCTGAAAGAACACCTGAATCAAGCCAGCCCGGACCAATTACAACACTGGAAACAGGAACTGACGGCGGAATATCAGGCCTTTCAAAATCAGTCTCTAAACCTGGATTTAACCCGGGGTAAACCATCCGCTGAACAGCTGTGTTTATCGGACAGCCTCGACGGTATCTTGAGCGGAACTTATACCACCGCCAATGGTACGGACGTGCGCAATTACGGCGGTCTCGATGGCATCGATGAAATAAAACAGCTCGGCGCAGAGATTCTGGGGGTTGCCGACAACGAGGTGCTGGCCGCCGGCAACAGCAGTCTGACGCTGATGTACCAAGCCGTTATGCACGCCTATCTGTTCGGTTTTAGCGGCCCCGAAAGCGCCTGGAAAAACAAAGCCGAAATCAAGTTTTTATGCCCGGTTCCCGGTTACGATCGCCACTTTACCATTTGCGAGCAATTGGATATCGAAATGCTCACCGTACCCATGACACCGGAAGGCCCGGATATGGATAAAGTCGAGCGCTTGATTCAGACGGACTCGAGTATCAAGGGCATGTGGTGCGTTCCCAAATATTCCAACCCCACCGGCGTGATCTATAGCAACCAAGTGGTGGAGCGAATTGCCAGACTGGGCAAGGTTTCCAGCCCGAATTTTCGCGTGTTCTGGGACAACGCCTACGCCGTGCACGACCTGGTCGACGAACCGCCGCAGTTGGCCAATATTATGAATTATGCGCGCGCCTACGGCACCGAAAACCAGATTATTCAGTTCACTTCCACGTCAAAAATCACCTACGCTGGAGCCGGTGTTGCCTTTATGGCCAGCAGCGAGAAAAACCTCGCCTCATTCAAAGAAGCGCTGGCAGCCTGCACTATTGGTCCAGATAAGGTGAATCAATTGCGGCACGCAAAACTGCTTCCCGACATGGATGTATTGCGTGCCCATATGAAAAAACATGCAACCCTTATCAAGCCGCGTTTCGATATTGTACTGACGCACCTGGAACAGGCCTTTGGCAGCAGCACACTGGGTCAATGGAACACCCCCATGGGCGGCTATTTTATCTCCTTCGACACCCGCCCCGGGCTGGCGAAAAAAATTGTGCAGCTGGCGGCCGAAGCCGGTGTAAAGCTGACGCCAGCCGGGGCCACCTTTCCCTATGGGGAGGATCCGCAGGACAAAAATATTCGCATCGCACCAACGGTTCCATCAGTGGCACAGCTCGATACCGCCATGCGGGTTTTTGTCAACTGCGTCAAACTGGCGTCAGTGCAACAGGAGATTTCCCGTCGGGATTGAGGACGAGTGGTCAAGGCATTTGAAGACAGAAGACAACGGTTAGCTGTCCTTGCCTTTGCCCGGAGTGGGCACCAGACCGGATTGGAATGCCAGATGAGTGACTTTGTCACCCGCCTTGATTTCCGACACCTTCCCCGGCCCCTCCTTTTCCACTTCATCGATACGAATGACCGAATGCATGGGGATATAGGAGCGCTTTACCGATTCGAATTCACTTTTCAGCTTCTCCTCGGCGGGATCGACAACCAGTTGGGTCCGCTCGCCAAAAACAAATTCTTCGACCTCGATGAAGCCATACATCTCACTCTGATAAATAGCGCGAGCGTAGATCTCGAAAACCTGACCTTGGTTATAAAAAATCACTTTGTATATAGGATTTGCTGCCATATTCCGCTCTTGGTTGATTTGCCTTGACCTGGGCCGTTTAGCGCGCAAGCACTAGATGGGGGCTGACAATGAGATTACAAGCCCCCCACAAAAGTTGCTTTGCTCCCTGTCCCAGTGTTCTTCTATTGCCGCCATTTGCGTTTTAATTTCCGACACCGATATAATGCTGGCCCCCAGTGTAACTGGTTGCGATTTAAACAGGTAGCAGGAATCTACGTTATGTCTGAGAATATTGTGGCTGATAAATCCACTGGCGGGGCGGCGGCACAAGCCCTGTCCGTCGACAGCGCCAGCAGCCAGCCTGCTCATCCGCGCAAGAAGCTCTATATTCAGACGCACGGCTGCCAGATGAACGAATACGACTCCAGCCGCATGCGGGATTTACTGGGGGAATCACATCAGATGATCCCCACTGACGACCCGACTGAAGCCGATGTGCTGCTGGTCAATACCTGCTCTATAAGAGAGAAAGCCCAGGAAAAGCTTTTTCATCAATTGGGGCGCTGGAAACATTTAAAAGATAAAAAACCCGACCTAGTGATCGGCGTCGGCGGCTGTGTCGCCAGCCAGGAAGGCGACGCCATCGCCACGCGCGCGCCCTATGTAGATTTGATATTCGGCCCCCAGACCCTGCATCGGTTGCCGGAAATGATCGAGACACCGCGACCGGACGGCGCAGTCGTGGTCGATATCAGCTTTCCCGAAATCGAAAAGTTCGACCGCCTGCCGGAGCCGGAAGCCGACGGCGCCAGCGCCTTTGTTTCCATTATGGAGGGCTGTTCCAAATACTGTACTTTTTGCGTGGTGCCCTACACCCGCGGTGAAGAAGTCAGCCGCCCCCTGGCCGATGTGCTGGCCGAAGTCGCCCACCTCGCCGCCCAGGGAGTGCGTGAAATCAACCTACTGGGGCAGAATGTCAACGCCTACCGGGGTGAAAATGCCGGCTCGGTTGTCGATCTCGCCGAGCTGATCACCTATGTAGCGGCGATCGACGGTATCGACCGCATTCGTTTCACTACTTCACACCCGGTGGAGTTTTCCGACAGTCTGATCGAAGTCTACGCCGAGGTGCCCGAGTTGGTCAGCCACCTCCACCTCCCGGTCCAGAGTGGCTCCGATCGTATTCTGGCTGCCATGAAACGCGGTCACACGGTGCTGGAGTACAAGTCAAAGCTGCGTCGGCTGCGAACAATCCGACCCGAGATCAGCTTCTCCTCGGACTTTATCGTCGGTTTTCCCGGTGAAACCGACGCCGACTTCGAAGCCACTATGAACCTTATTCAGGAAATTGGCTTCGATACATCGTTTAGTTTTATCTTCAGCCCCCGCCCGGGCACACCGGCGGCGGATTTCAGAGACGAAACCCCGGTGTCAGTACACAAACAGCGCCTGAGTCTGTTACAGGCGCGCATCAACCAGCAGGCTCAGACCATCAGCCGCCACATGGTGGGCAATACTGAACGGGTACTGGTAAGCGGTTATTCGCGAAAAGACCCCGGCCAGCTGTCGGGGCGGACCGAAAACAACCGTGTCGTCAATTTCTGCTGCGATACGCCTGAACTGATAGGTAGGTTTGCCGACATCCTTATCGAGGAGGCGCTTCCTAACTCGCTACGAGGAATTCTGGTGCGGTCGGAACTCGATGACCGCTAGACTATTACACAGACAGCATAACCAATATTATTTTAAGAACCATTTTGCTGATGCTTGGGGTTTTCAGCTACAGGGGAATGGAGTAGGCTTGAGGTCAAACCATGGCTGAAAGGGCGGTTTTCAAAAAAATTTGAACAGTAACACAGCACCTCAACAGACTGTTGCCCACCGGGTGACACTCGAGCCCAATGACGCGCGTTTCCTTGCCAACCTCTGCGGGCAATTTGATGAACACTTGCGCCAGATCGAACAACGTCTGAATGTCGAGATACGCAACCGCGGTAATAATTTCTCCCTGCTCGGCCCCGCCGACTCAACCCGGGCGGCGGGTCAGCTTCTCAGCAATCTCTATCGGGAAATTCGTCAGGGCGTCGACCTGACGCCCGATGAGGTTCACTTGGCCCTGCAACAATCCGGTGTCGAAGCACTGATGGACAAACAAACTGCCAACGATAACATCGAAGAACTTACACTGATCCGCACCAAAAAATGTACCGTCAAACCCCGCGGCTTTAACCAGCAGCGCTATGTGCGGGCAGTACAGACTAACGATATCAATTTCGGTGTCGGCCCGGCCGGCACCGGCAAAACCTACCTGGCCGTCGCCTGCGCAGTCGAAGCCCTGCTCAAAGATGAGGTGGAACGTATTCTGCTCGTGCGCCCTGCGGTTGAGGCCGGAGAAAAGCTCGGTTTTCTGCCCGGCGACCTGGCACAGAAAGTGGATCCCTATCTGCGGCCACTGTACGATGCACTCTATGAAATGCTCGGATTTGAAACCGTTGATAAGCTAATTGAGCGCAATGTTATCGAAGTCGCTCCCCTGGCCTATATGCGCGGCCGCACATTGAACAATTCATTTGTGATTCTCGATGAGAGTCAAAACACTACCCGGGAACAGATGAAGATGTTTCTCACCCGTATCGGCTTTGGCTCCACCGCCGTGATTAACGGCGACCCATCACAAATCGACCTGCCCAGGGGGCACGGCTCTGGATTGAGGCACGCCATGGGTGTATTGGAGCGGGTGGCCGGCATTAGCTTTACTTATTTCACCGCCAAAGATGTCGTTCGCCATCCGCTCGTCCAACGCATTGTCGAAGCCTACGACCACTTTGAAAGCCAAAAATCACAAGAATAATGAACCTCGACATCGATATACAGGTAGCCTGGGAGGGCACCTGTAATCATAAAAACAGTAATAACCTTCCCACCCCAACCGATTTCAACCGCTGGGTAAGCGCCGCCCTGCGCGGCGAACGCGAGGCTGCGGAGCTGAGTATCCGCATTGTCGATGCCCCGGAGAGCCGGGAGTTAAATCACCGCTACCGGGGCCAGGACAAGCCCACCAACATACTGTCATTTCCCGCCGAACTGCCGGCCGGAGTGAATGTCCCCTTGCTCGGAGATCTGGTGGTGTGCGCCCCCATCGTGTTTCAGGAAGCAAGCGCCCAAAACAAAACACCTGCGGCCCACTGGGCACATATGGTAGTACACGGCACCTTGCATTTGCTCGGTTATGACCATATTGATGACACAGATGCGGAAACCATGGAGCGCCTGGAAACAGAAATACTCACTGGTCTGAACTACCCCGCACCCTATACAGAAATACTACTCCAATAATACTGACGGCTATAGAAACATGGCAACCACACCACAGTTCCCCATTGTTGAAAATTCATCAGGTAATCTAAGGGCTAAAGAGAAAGGAGCCGACAAACCTTATGAGTGACGATCCCTCGAGTAGCTACCACTCAAATAGTTACCATGCAAATAATTACCACAACGGCGAAAAGCATCAGGAAAAGTCCTGGCTGAACAAACTCATTCAAGCATTTACCGCCGAACCCAAATCTCGAGAAGAACTGCTGGACATTATCAAAGACGCCGCTGATAAGAAGCTGGTGGATCAGGAAGCCCTGGGAATCATTGAAGGCGCGCTCGACGTTTCCCAATTACAGGTGCGCGAAATTATGGTACCGCGCTCCCAAATGGTGGTACTGAAAGCCGGCGACCAACCCAAAGACCTGTTACCTAAAGTGATCGAGTCCGGACACTCACGATTTCCCGTCATAGGCGAATCCATGGACGATGTCAGAGGAATTTTACTGGCCAAGGACTTGCTGCCCCTGATCCTCAACGGGCAGGAAAATTTCAGCCTTGAAAATATCCTGCGCCCCGCCAACATCATTCCGGAAAGTAAACGCTTGAACGTGCTCCTGCGCGAATTCCGGGAAAACCGCTACCACATGGCGATGGTTATTGACGAGTACGGCGGTGTTTCCGGGTTGGTGACCATCGAAGACATATTGGAAGAAATTGTCGGTGAGATCGAGGACGAAACCGATGATGAATCGCAGGACGCATTTATTCGACGCGTTTCTGAAAACGATTATATCGTTAAAGCGCTGACCCCTATCGAATGTTTTAACGAGCGTTTTCAATCCGGCTTCAGCGACGAGGAGTTCGATACCATTGGCGGTATATTGATGCAGGCTTTCGGGCATCTACCACAACGCAATGAAACCGTCCAGGTCGGCGGCTTCCATTTCCGCGTTCTGTATGCAGACAATCGCCAGATCCATCTGTTGCGCCTCACAATACCGGCCCCTATTCCCAACTAGCCTATGATTTCACCCTGGTTGCCTGGCTGGCGCGGTCATCTACTGGTGTTGCTGGCCGGGATGTCGTTGACGCTCGCTTTTGCCCCCTACAGTTTCTGGCCGCTGTCAGTGTTGAGCCCGGCGCTGCTGGCGCTCTCCCTGAGGACGCTAAACGGCCGTCAGGCGATGTGGCGCTGTTTCTGGTTTGGGCTGGGACTCTACACCACTGGAGTATCCTGGGTTTACGTCAGTATTTATAAATTCGGCTACGCCTCCATGCCTCTGGCGGTGCTGCTGACGGGTATTTTTGTCGCCGCGCTGGCGCTGGTGTTCAGCCTCCCCTTCTACCTTTTCGGGCGCTGGTTTAACGGCGGCTCCATCAGTCTGCTGCTGGGATTCCCTGCCTGCTGGGTGCTTGGGGAGTGGTTCCGTAGTTGGTTTCTCACCGGTTTTCCCTGGCTGTATCTGGGGTCCGCACACCTGCACACTTGGCTCGCCGGTTGGGCACCGGTGGCGGGCGTCTACGGCATCACTCTGGCGTGCACCCTGGGCGCCGCCACGCTGGCACTAAGCTGGTCCTGGCTGCGCCGGCACAATCCAGGGCCTGCACTCCTTGCCATAGGCTGCGCCGGAACCCTGTGGCCGCTGGGGCTGGGATTGCGACAGATAGACTGGACACACACAGATGGAAACCCCGTAAAAATCGGCATGGCCCAGGGCAATATTCCCCAGGAAATGAAATGGCGGCCTGATTTTCTGCAACCTACGCTGTCGCGCTATCAAAACCTCAGCGAACCGCTATGGGACAATGACTGGGTAATCTGGCCAGAGGCGGCAGTACCCATGCTTTACCACGGGGCAGTACCGTTTTTAGAGGAAATGCACAACAAGGCCGCCGCCACGCACACTGCGTTCATCACCGGGATTTTATACGACGATTATTACAAACAGGCCTATTACAACAGTATTATCGGGCTCGGACTGGGTGCGGGGATTTACCATAAGCGCCGGCTCGTGCCCTTCGGCGAGTATGTGCCGCTGGACCAATGGCTACGGGGAGTCATTGCTTTTTTTGATCTGCCGACATCTATTATCACACCCGGGCCCGCCGACCAGCGCGGACTCCAGATCGGCACCGTACAACTGGCACCTTTTATTTGTTATGAAGTTGTCTACCCCGACCTGGTTGCCGAAAGCGCGGCTCGGGCTCAGGTGTTGATTACCATCAGCAACGATGCGTGGTTTGGCGATTCAATCGGACCTCTGCAACACCTGGAGATGGCGCAGATGCGGGCATTGGAGACCGGTCGCTTTTTGATTCGCGCCACCAACAACGGCATCAGCGCAATCGTGGACACGCACGGCCGGATTATCCGCAAAAGTGAACAGTTTGTGCAGCAATCGCTGGAAGGGGAAATTCAGCCAATGGCGGGCATCACACCTTTTATGCGCTTTGGCAGCCTACCTGTAACACTGCTGTGCCTACTGTTTCTCGCCGCCAGCTTTTACTACCGACGCCGCGAACTCATGACGGCCAGTCCCCCCGTTGATTCTGCTGGCGACCGCTGCACCTAGACTGCAACAGGAATACTTTTCAACTGGCGGTTGGAAAAGGCTACAACCTCTCCTTTTTGGATCGCCTCTTCAATCCCCTGAGTCTGATTCAAATTGCTCAACATTTTGAACGTATAACTGGTGAGCTGGCCGTTTTCCCAACTGACGTAAAACTGGCCGAAAACACTGCCTGAATCAGAAGTATAAATATGGCGGAAAAATAAAGCTCTCGACACATCCAGATCCAACCGTTCCACGATCTGAGAAATATACGTCGCCGTGTGACGGGCAATGGAAGAAGCCGAATAGCGGTTACTGTCTGACATAAAGATATAGGCGGTATCGTTAAAAGTGAACAACTTGATATTGATCACTGCCTCGTTGCCCTCTTTGTCGAGCAGAACCATTGCAACCATATCAGGCAGTAAGTTCTTTTTCATATTTGACGCCCCCTACTTTGTAATATAAATGCGTTATCGTCGCGATAACGACAATACCTACCCCCGGACGCCCGTCTGGGAATAAACTTCTGTTTCAAGTCCGCACCTGCCAAACCCGACAGGCGCAGCAGAGAGGCCTGCTGCGCGATGCTGACAACTTTCCGGGAGCGGGCGTCAAAAGCCGTCAACCCCACCAAGCGAAAGCGCCACCGCAGCCACTCCATTTCTGTATCGCGCCGGCGCAATTCGATCAGGTCAAACTGGCCCGGCTGAAGCTCGAAGTAATTCAGTAACTGACTGGCGAAAAACTCAGCATTTTTAGCCACTATACTCGATACAGATTGTTTCAGCGTATAGACAAAAATACAGAGTCGGGAAGCATAGGAAACTTTTTTTACCTGTAACCTAACTCCCTGACCGAGCCGGTTATGCAAAGTGATTTCGTCAAACAATGATTACATCTCTAAGTTTGTTGTTATTGTTCGCTCACCTCTCGTACTGCAAGCCAGTACATTTTTTCACCCCGGCACCGGTTCCGATCAAAGGGCACTTCTGCGCCACCAATGAAGGTGAAAACAAAGTACCCGTCAGCTCAGCCAAGCTGAGTGACAATTTTTCTTACATTTCTCAAACGTTGCAGAAAGGCGCCCATACAATTACCATTATTTGACACCTATGATTTCACATGGATGACAACCGCAAAATCAGCGGTGATAGCAGCTTTCGGTTCAACAAAACGGAACAGTGGTAATCACAATAAGAATTGCAGCGTAAAAGTACAAGGAAGGGAATCACAAATTCAAGACAACGGTAGCACAAATGTTAAATAGTGATAAATATAACGCATATCCACCCCGGCATTACGGACTGCGCATAGTACACCAGTCATCCAACTGTCGCTCCTGCCAGGCCTGCAGCAGATCCAGGCCGTCGCTGATCACATTGACGTAGACATCGATTATCTGACTGGCGAGCTCAAACAGCTGTCGCCGATCGGTTGTGGCAGCGCTGCTTTTCAACACATCCTGCTCGACATTGTTGAGCAGAAACATAAGCTTCAAGTCATAAGCCTTGACCATGGGTAAAGAGGCGATATTGTCCTTGATGGAGGCCGCCATTCGGTCGATCTGGGTTCTTAACTTTTCATTCTGTACCCGGGTGCACTGTAACAAATAGCGCAGCTTGCGCTCCTGGTGAAAATCGCAGCGGCCTATGACAATGACATGGGTTGCTAAACCGCGTATTTTTGCAACCAGCTCGACCATATCCGGCATTTGCCGGCAGGCAAATGCCAGCAGTCCCAGTTGCTTGTGGACCAGGTGAGTATTGAGTTTTGCATCCGTGCCCATCGAACGTGTCAGATACTCAAATATCGGCTTTTCCAGCCGTTTAGCCAGTTCCGTGGTCAACCCCAACAACTGCTCGATAAAATGCGAATGCAATTCGAAATTATCCATCACCGCATCATCGTGCCAGTCTGTTTTAATCGTCATCCAGGCATTGTCCAGCCGCTCCTGGTCTCTGGTGGAGATCAAGTCTCCAGACTGTCTGGCAAAAGCTCTCAACACCGCAATGCGCTTATCCACCTGCTTTTGCAGTGCAGCAAACTCATCCTGAACCCGTTTGTCTCCCGACAATAGAGCCATGCTCAACCCCCGGTGTCGTTGAACTCCGCTGGTGAGTCGGTTCAGTTGTTTGATCAAATGCAGTGCATCCTGCCTTTGCCGATAATAAGCACAGCAATCAACTACCTGCAATTCATCCATGTCTGTCATTTCCACTGCGGGTAAAAGCGCACGATTTGTCATGAAAAATCCACCGCAAGCAGGGGTATGCCAACTTTATTAGTAACTTCCCAATACCCCGGGTTATTGAGAAGTTACCATTTTAATCACATTTCAAGGGTGCAAATTCGAGGCAATTAATGGCGTTTCAGCAATCCCCGTGCCAGCGCCCAGTACAGGGGCTCACTCTCGCTAATTTGTTTATAAAAGCACTATTGATGGGCAATCGGTGACGCCCTTCAAGGGTTGCGAACCTCAGAATCGTCCAACAGACAGCCCCACGAACGTGCACATATTCCGTTGTCGCACTATATAGATA
Source organism: Exilibacterium sp. (assembly GCA_037384225.1). Taxonomy (GTDB): domain Bacteria; phylum Pseudomonadota; class Gammaproteobacteria; order Pseudomonadales; family Cellvibrionaceae; genus JARROD01. The sequence goes on along the minus strand of JARROD010000009.1, from coordinate 14,834 downwards.
CAAACCAGCGTTTCTGCTTTCGCCGCGGTGTCCCCCTCGCCTGCAAAGGGCCTGTTTCCGACGGCGTCGTGGTCTCAGACCACAGCACAAGACACAGCCCATGGCTCAATCACAGGACCTTAGCTTTCTGCGCCCGCAACGCCTATAATTGGCCCCCTTCCCCGCGGCAGCCACTGCCGGCCCGGCCCGCGCGAATTCAACCGGTGGCGTTTTAAGTTTTAAAATGGCCCGTAATAGACAGGTGAGCAAAGAATAGACGATGGACGAGCAATACCACCCTTCACAGGTCGAAACCCGGGCCCAGCAAGCCTGGGAAAAAGCCCGCAGCTTCGAAGTCATTGAAGAACCGGGCAAAGAAAAGTTCTACTGCCTGGCCATGTTTCCCTACCCCAGTGGCCACCTGCATATGGGGCATGTACGCAACTACACCATAACCGATGTCATCGCCCGCTATCAGCGTATGCTGGGAAAAAACGTACTCCACCCCATGGGCTGGGACGCCTTCGGTCTGCCAGCGGAAAATGCGGCAATTCAGAACAAGACGGCGCCAGCGCGGTGGACTTACAGCAATATCGAATACATGAAAGGCCAGTTAAAGTCGCTGGGGTTCGGCATCGACTGGAGCCGGGAGCTGGCTACCTGTAACAGTGACTATTACAAGTGGGAACAGTGGTTCTTTACCCGGCTTTATGAAAAGGGCCTGGTCTACAAGAGAATGGCACTGGTCAATTGGGATCCCGTGGACCAGACGGTACTGGCCAATGAGCAAGTGATCGAGGGCCGCGGTTGGCGCTCCGGCGCGGTGGTGGAACGCAAGGAAATTCCCCAGTGGTTTATCAAAATCACGGATTACGCCGAACAACTGCTAGAGGGACTGGACCAGCTTCCGCAGTGGCCCGAGCAGGTAAAAATCATGCAGCGCAACTGGATTGGCAAAAGCCGCGGTGTGGAAATGACCTTTGACCTGAGCGCCCCGGTTGCCGGTATCGGCAGCTTTGATGTCTACACGACCCGCCCGGACACCCTGATGGGGGTTACCTACCTGAGCCTGGCTGCAGAACACCCCATCAGCCTGGCGCTGGCGGCGGACAATCCGCAGTTGGCAAAGTTTGTCAAAGCCTGTAAGCAGCAATCCATCGCCGAAGCCGATATGGCCAAGGTCGAAAAAAGGGGCATGGATACCGGTCTCAAAGCCGTGCATCCGCTAAGCGGCCGGGAGCTCCCGGTCTGGGTCGCCAATTACGTTTTAATGGATTACGGTTCCGGCGCGGTTATGGCAGTACCCGCGCACGACCAGCGTGACTGGGAATTTGCCAACACCTACGATCTACCGATTGAGCAGGTCATCGCGCCCGCTTCACAGGTGCAAGATGACTGCGATCTTTCACACGCGGCGTTTGTCGAAAAGGGCCGCTTGGTTAATTCGGGGGAGTTTGACGGCCTCGACTTCGACGGTGCTTTTACCGCCATTGCCAAGGCCCTGAAAAAGCGCGGCAAAGGTCGGGTGACCACCAACTTCAAACTGCGGGACTGGGGCGTCTCCCGCCAGCGTTACTGGGGCACGCCTATCCCGATGTTCAATCTGCCCGAGGGCGGAGAAATTCCGGTACCGTTGGAAAAACTGCCGGTACTGCTGCCGGAAGACGTAAAAATGGACGGCGTCCACTCGCCCCTGAAACAAGACCTGAACTGGCGCAAAACCCAAATCGACGGCCGCGAAGTGGAACATGAAACGGACACATTCGACACTTTTATGGAGTCATCCTGGTACTTTGCCCGCTTTACCTGCCCCAATTTTAATGATGCCATGCTCGACACCGAGGCGGCCAACTACTGGCTGCCGGTGGACCAGTATGTGGGCGGTATCGAACACGCGATTCTGCATTTATTATACGCGCGCTTTTTCTACAAACTGATGCGCGACGAAGGCCTGGTAAAGAGCAATGAACCCTTCAAACGCCTGTTGTGTCAGGGCATGGTACTGGCAGAATCTTTTTACCGGGAAACCCCCGAAGGTGGCAAAGAATGGTTCAATCCCGCGCAGGTGGACGTGCAACGGGATGAAAAAGGCAAAATCGTAAAGGCGGTTTTGCGCCAAAGCGGAGAAAGCCTCAACGTGGGTGGGGTGACGAAAATGTCAAAGTCGAAAAACAATGGTGTCGACCCCCAGACCACGGTTGAGCGCTATGGCGCCGACACCGTGCGCCTGTTTACCATGTTCGCCGCGCCCCCCGACCAGACTCTGGAATGGCACGATGCGGGCGTTGAAGGCGCCAGCCGCTTTTTACGCCGGCTATGGAAAACGGTGCACAGCCACTTGCAGGCGGGCGACGCTGGCGAGCGTGCGATGAAAGAACAAGTACAGCTGGATCAGAGGCAAAAAGATCTACGCAGAAAAACCCACGAGACAATAGCCAAAGTAAGCGATGATTACGGTCGCCGACAAACCTTCAATACCGCCGTTGCGGCAGTGATGGAACTGTTGAACGACATCAATAAACTGGCCGATCGTTCCAACGCCTCGACCCGAGCGGTGGAACGGGAAGCGCTGGAGGCAGTTGTGTTGCTGTTGGCCCCGGTGGTTCCCCACATTTGTCACAACCTGTGGCAGGTACTGGGGCATCAGGAGGACGTTATCGATGCGCCCTGGCCCAATGTGGATGAGGAGGCGCTGGTACGTTCCAGCACCACGATTGTGGTACAGGTCAACGGCAAGGTGCGGGGAAAATTCGACGCCGAGGTGAATGCGGATAAAGAAACACTGGAGAAACAGGCGCTGTCCCAGGACAATGTGCAACGCTTTATCGACGGTAAAACCGTACACAAGGTTATTGTAGTGCCGGATAAATTGGTCAATATAGTAGCCAGGTGAATAGCAGCCAGGCCCCCACTGTCGGGATAAGGTCTGTTTATCCTTCGAGGAAGATAACCTATTTTGGACGCATAAAAATGCATAAAACGATCGCCCTGTTTGCTGCTGTTTTTGTAACTGCGGTTGTGCTCAACGCCTGTGGCTGGCATTTGCGCGGCAGCCTCTCGCTGCCCAGTGATTTGGACACACTTTACGTATCCGCCAGGGACGCTCACGGCGCTCTGATTACAGAATTGAAACGACGCTTGCAGGCAAACCGTATTCAGCTGGTACAAAGTGCCGACGATTCCCGCTACAGCGTGTTAATTATCGAGGAACGCGACCGGCGCCGGGCGGTTTCGGTGGGAAGCAACGCCCTGGCAGCCGAGTATGAACTAACACTGGAGGCCGATTATAAAATCGAGGACGCGGCGGACCCCGCTGCTAGTACAATGTTGACCGCGCATGTCATTCGTTCATACAGCTTCGATGCTAATGCGGTGGTGGGTATGGGTGAAGAGGAACAATTGCTACACGAAGAAATGCGTCGCGAGTTGGTACAGCAAATTGTGCGCCGACTGCAAATTGTAGCATCGAGAACAACGACTGCTCCAACAGCAAAGACATCCCTCAATGGCAAAGCTACGCCCTGAACAACTCAGTGCGGCGCTGGGCAAAAAGCTGGCGTCGGTTTACCTGATCAGCGGGGACGAGCCGCTGCTGGTTCAGGAGACCTGCGATGAAATCCGCAGAGCGGCCCGGCGCGCAGGGTTCGACGAGCGTGAGCTGTATCACGGCGAGCCCGGTTTTGACTGGGAGCGGCTATTGGCCGCCGCCAACAGCCTGTCATTGTTCGCCGATCGCAAGCTGATCGAGCTGCGCATCGCCAGTGGTAAGCCCGGCGAAAAAGGAGCCAAGGCACTGCTGCAATACTCGCAAACTGCCAGCGAAGATACGTTACTTTTGGTTGTCACCCCCAAGCTCGACGGCAGCGCCCAGCGCAGCAAGTGGTTCAAAGCGTTGGAATACGCCGGGGTAGTGGTACAGATCTGGCCGGTGACGCCTCAGCAGTTACCACGCTGGATAGGCCAGCGTCTGCAGGCGGCGGGTTTGAAAGCCGACAGTCAAGCGATCGATATCCTGGCTTCACGCGTCGAGGGCAACCTCCTGGCGGCGGCGCAGGAAATCGAAAAGTTAAAACTACTGGCGACGGAGAAAGGTTTTGTAACCGCTGAAATAATGGCAAATGCAGTTGCCGACAGCGCCCGTTACGATGTGTTTGGGCTGGTCGACAAAGCCCTGCACGGCGATGCGCGGGCAGCGGTTAAAAATTTACTTGGCCTCAAAGGCGAAGGTACGGATGCCACAGTCGTACTCTGGGCGCTGGCCCGCGAGATACGCACCCTGTCTCAAATCGCCCACGCCACAGCACAAGGCCAGAACTTTGACACCGCGGCCAGACAGGCCGGGGTTTGGGACAAACGCAAGGCACTGGTGAAAAATGCCGTGCGCCGATTGAAACAGCCACAACTGCAGCTATTATTGCGCAAGGCCAATATGATCGACAAAGCGATTAAGGGTATGCACAGCGCCTCCCCCTGGGACGAGTTGATGGATCTCACGCTCAACCTGGCCGGTACTTTCAGCTTAAACCCCCGGGTGCAGAAACTGGCGTTGACGCTTTGATTCGAGCCTGCAGCCGTCCCTCAAGCTGGCAGCTCCAGACGCACGATATTGTTGTTAAACGAGAAAGTACCGTCGCTGAAAAAACTTTCCAGTTGCCGCGCCGACATCGGCTTTGCAAATAGAAATCCCTGCGCCTGATCGCAGCTCTGGCAACGTAGCCACTCCGCCTGGTTTTCGTTTTCCACACCTTCAGCCACAACATTGAGCATCATATTGTGGGCCAGGCCGATAATGGATTTGGCAATTGCGGCATCGTTCTGATCGGTATAAATATCACTGATAAAGCTGCGATCAATTTTCAGTTTTTGGATCGGAAAACGTTTCAAATAGGCCAACGACGAGTAACCGGTACCGAAATCGTCAATTGCCAGAGACAGCCCCATCTGGTTGAGCAGGTTCATCATATTAATGGTTTCACCCGCGTGCTCCATGGCTGAAGTTTCAGTAATTTCCAGCTCCAGATACTTGGCCGGCAGCTGTGCTTCAGTCAAAATATCGGCGATGCGTTCGGCGAATTTTTGTTGCCGAAACTGGCGCGCCGACAGGTTGACGGCAACCTTGCCTACAAAGTTGCCAGTCTCAATCCAGGCTTTCTGCTGCCGGCAGGCTTCGCGCAGCACCCATTCGCCGAGCGGTACAATGAGGCCTGTCTCCTCCGCCAGGGAAATGAAATGCGCCGGTGAAACCAGGCCGCGTTCAGGGTGCCGCCAGCGTACCAGCGCCTCGACCCCCATCAGTTTGCCGGATTGCAAATCGATCTGTGGTTGATAGTAAAGGGTCAATTGATCCTGCTCTATAGCCCGGCGCAGATCGTTTTCCAACAGCAGAAAGTTAACCGCTGTCGCATTCATGCCCGCGGTGTAAAACTGGTAGTTGTTTTTGCCCAGTTCCTTGGCTTTGTACATGGCGATATCTGCGTGCTTTAGCAGCTCTTCAGTATTGTCTCCGTCCTGCGGAAAGATGCTGATACCGATACTCACGGTAGTGGAGATTTCATGGCCGAGTATATTGATCGGCCGCGCCAGAGTGGTGAGCAATTTGTTGGCAATGTAGGTCACATCCTCCACATCGTTAATGCCTTCGAGCACCACCACAAACTCATCGCCCCCGAGACGGGCGATGGTGTCCATGCCGCGAATACTTTCATGCAAACGCCGGGAGACGGCCTTCAATAATAAATCACCGGCATCGTGACCGAGGCTGTCATTGATATTTTTAAAGCGATCCAGATCCAACAGCATTAACACCACTTTATTGGAACTGCGCTGGGCGCGGGCGAGTCCGTGATTGATACGGTCGTAAAACAACGATCGGTTGGGCAGTCCGGTCAGGGTGTCGTGAAACGCCATGTAGTTGAGGCGAGACTGTTGTTCTCGCAAGGCATTTTCCGCCTGCTTGCGTTCGGTGATATCCGTACAAATAGTGCATATACCAAAAATCTTGCCCGCGTTGTCGCGCAGCGGGAATTTCACCATCAGATAGGCGTGGATGCTGCCGTCCGTATGCTGTACTTCAAATTCTGATTCAAATCCCTGGCTCGACCCATTGAGCAATTCGCTGTCATCGTCATCCAGTACCTCGGCCACTCGGGGTGGATAGACATCGAAGGTATTCTTTCCAACTTCGGCCAGACTGGCATCTTTCGGATCCAGCAACCGTTTGTAGTGTTCGCTTGCCAGTACCACATTACCATCCAGGTCTTTCACCGCAATCAAGGCCGGAGAGTGGTAGAGAATGGCATTGAGATAGGTTTCGCTGGCCCACAGCGCCTGCTCGGCAACCCGGTATTTTTCGGTCTGGGCTTCAAATTTCCACAATTCGTTGATTTGCCCGATCAACAACGTACCAAAAGTCCACACGGGTTCGAGCTGCCGCACGCTTTGTTGGAGCAGGGCCAGGCTGTCGCGGGTTTCCAGGTAAAAAACGGCCAGAACCCGGCTTTTTTCCACAATGGGCTGGATAAATATTCCACGGCTGCCGGCCTCGAAGTCTTCCTCACCCAGTGAGTGTTCACCGGTGATGTCGAGACTGTGGGGATGGGCGGTGCGAAAACAGGTGCGAATCAGTTGGTGCGGCAGGAAGTGGAGTTTTTCCATCTCGGTATCGAGGCTAGTGATGCTGTACTCTCTATTATGCGCTCTATTATTGCCTCTATTATTTCCGTGATGATTTCCATTTGGACTTGCGCGATGACTTATGCAGCCGATGGCCTCGACGAAGCACTCCCCCTCCCGCGGTATCAGCAGCACGGCTCGACTGACCGACCCCATTGCCAGTACCAGCTTCACCAGTCGCTCAGCAATATGCTTATGGTTCAGGTCGGTAAAGAGTCGCTGAAATCGCTTTATCAGCTCTACCGCACTGTGTTTATTTTGCATGCTAGCCCGGAAGTTTAAGTGTTCAGAGTTGCAGTGGTATTCAATAACCAACTGCCGGCCAGTTTCATCATTTGACGCGAAGGCCAGCCTCTGGCCCTACTGAATATCCGTTATATGGCACAGTGATTTAAATCTAATGGCTCTTGTTCCCAGATTTAACTGTGCGCGGCATTATGCGACGTCGAGGCGGTGGGCGTGACTGTTTCCAAACATCCAGCTCTCCACTCTTTATCCACACTTTTTATCCACACTTTTTATCCATATTTATGGCAGCCCCAACGCCACCTAATTATTATAGGCAATATATATTACCAGAGTGACTAAATAACACACAACCTCCAAAGTTAAAGTAATACATTAGCCACGGTAAGTATTAGCCGGATTTAATTAATGATTTCGATTAACACAATTGTGCAATAGACAGCGTAAAAGCCCGAACCCCGATGCTTCCGCCGTCGGCACACAAACGTCGCCCACGAATAGCAAACTCTGCACACGGCTTGCTGCCCTGAAGTAAAAAATGTAGTCTCAACAGCCATGAGCCGTTGGACAATACAGCCATGAGCCGTAGGGTAATACAGCCATGAGCGTTGAACAAACGACCGCCCCCCTTTTCTGTATCGCTCACCGCGGCGGGCTTGGTTACGCACCCGAAAACACCCTGCCGGCTTTCGCCAATGCCCTTAGCATCGGCGCCGATGCGATAGAGATTGATGTCTGGAAACTCGGAGAAGAACTTCTGGTAACCCACGACCGACGTCTCGGCAGGCATATTCCCGGCATCGGTCTGCTGTTGAATTACAGCGCCCGGGAGCTGCGCAAGATCCCCCTCGGCGAGGGCATCCGGGTTCCTATACTGCGCGAAGTTCTGCAATTGCTAAACGGCCGTATCGAACTGAATATCGAACTCAAGGGAGGCGATTGTGCCACGGCTGTTGCCGCCGAACTGGAGAGTTTTGTGCGAGACACCAATGGCAGCTTCGATAGCTACCTGGTTTCCAGTTTCGATCACCACCAGTTGTATCGATTCAAGCAGCTACTCCCGGCTGTCAGGCGCGGCGTGCTGGTCGCCCACAACCCCCTCGACCACGCCCAGTGCTGCGAAGCGCTCGATGCCTATTCATTACACCCGAACCTCTCAAGCCTGCAACAAGCCATGATAGACGATGCCCACAGACGCGGTCTCAAGGTTTTCGTGTACACAGTCAATGAAGAAGATGACTGGAAAATGATGGTGGAGATGCGAGTCGACGGCGTATTCACCGATTATCCCGAACGTTTGCTGGCGATGAATGCCGGGAACTAAGTTCACTGCAAAAATAGAATCCTCGCCACCTATATCGCCAATCCGGTGACCTTTTCAGTTGCTACGAGGACTATACCCAAAGCGGTCAAGGGCGTGCACGTCCCTTAAATCAAACGTCAAAATATCGATCACCCGGCCCCGCATGCGGCCGCTGCGCAGCCATCGCCAATGCCGGCGCAGGTAAAATTCCCGTTGATCGGTGGTAAACAGATAGAGCTCTGCCAACCCCAAATCCCGGGCGTAGTCCTGAACGCGCTGAATCAGTTGCGTGGCAATACCGCGCCGGCGAAAGGCTTCACCGACATAGACATTGGCCAGCCAATACAGCGGGTCTGCGGGATCAAGGCGCTGCGTGTGACTAATCAAGCTCGCGGCACCGACGAGTTTTCCCCTTTCCAAGGCGATAAACGTCTGTGGCACCGGAGTGTCGCCAAGATGGGCAAGCAGTTTTATAAGCCGGCCGCGGACGTCGATTTCACGCCTTAATTTTTGCCCCTCGGCCCAGTGCCAGCGCGCCAGTTGCGCAATGACCTCTGGATTTGAGGCCAGCGGAGCGATACTGATGTCCGCGTGAAGTCCCATCGACAGTTTCTGCGCAGCCCCTTAACCGACCTTTTCCCCGTGCGCCTGCTTGTCGGCGTGATACGATGAGCGCACAAGAGGTCCACAGGCCGCGTGGGTAAACCCCAGTTCTTCAGCCGCGCGGTTGTACTCTTCAAATTCATCAGGATGGACATAGCGCGACACCGGCAGGTGATTGCGCGAGGGCTGCAGGTACTGCCCGATGGTAAGCATTTCGATATCGTGCTCGCGCATATCTTTCAACACGTCGATAATCTCCTCCTTGGTTTCACCCAGCCCCACCATTAAACCGGATTTTGTCAACACCTGCGGTTGGCGCTGTTTATATTCCTTTAACAGCTTCAACGACCATTTGTAATTGGCCCCGGGGCGTGATTGTCGGTACAGGCGCGGCACCGTTTCCAGGTTGTGGTTAAAGACATCCGGCGGATGCCGCTCGAGTATATCCAGAGCGACGTTCATGCGACCGCGAAAATCCGGAGTCAAAATTTCTATTTGCAGACCCGGTGACAATGCCCTGGCCTCGGTAATACAGTCCGCAAAATGCTGAGCACCGCCATCGCGCAAATCGTCCCGGTCTACCGAGGTGATCACTACATATTTCAGATGCATTTCAGCGATGGCCTGTGCCAGGTGGCGCGGCTCGCCAGAATCGAGCGGATTGGGTTTTCCGTGCCCCACATCGCAAAAGGGACAGCGGCGGGTGCAGATTTCACCCATGATCATAAAAGTCGCCGTACCGCCGCTGAAGCACTCACCCAGGTTGGGGCAGGAGGCTTCTTCACACACGGTCGACAGCCCGTTTTGGCGCAGAATTTTTTTAATCCGCTCCACTTCCGCCGAGGCGGGCATTTTCACGCGAATCCAATCCGGTTTACGCAACAGTTCGGTGGTTTCTATCACCTTGACCGGAATTCGCTCAACTTTATCGGCATCGCGCAGCTTTTCACCCTGTTTATAGCGCTTGGTGCGTTTTACTGGAATCGGGTCGGGGTCGTTCTGCATCGAGAATCACTCTTTTGTAAAAATATATCCGTTTGTAAAAATATATCCGTTTGTAAAAGTATATCCTTTTGTAAAAATATATTCGTTTTAAAAAATTGCATCGGCCGCCGCCACAGGTACCCAGCCGTCGTAGTTCAATTGATGTGTGAAATGTTCGACAATATACCTTTCCACTGCGGCAAAATCGACCTTTTCGCCAACCTGATCGCTGATCTGGGTCATCGCCAACCCCTGGTAACCGCAGGGGTTAATGCGGCTAAACGGACTCAAATCCATATCCACATTGAGGCTCAAACCGTGAAAACTGCAACCGCGGCGCACCCTCAGCCCAAGAGAAGCGATCTTGGCTTCCTCCACGTAGACACCAGGAGCACCGCTTCGAATGACAGCCGTAATACCATATTCCGCCAATGTCTCTACGAGGGTATTTTCAATCCGTGTGACCAGCTCGCGCACACCCAGTCGGCGACGACGTAAATCCACCAGCGCATAGACCACAAGTTGCCCCGGCCCGTGGTAGGTAACCTGGCCGCCGCGGTCCACCTGCACCACAGGGATGTCCCCAGGCATCAGCAGGTGTTCGGCCTTGCCGGCCTGCCCCTGGGTAAATACCGATGGGTGTTGCAACAGCCACAGTTCATCGGCACTCTGGGCTCCGCGTTGATCGGTAAAATGCGACATGGCCCGCCAGACCGGTTCATAGGGTTGAACGCCCATATGCCGCACTACAAGGGTATTGGCCATTGCCGCTCAGAGCACCATTCTGATAAGGCAGCTGGTTTTAAGGTCCGCAAATATCGATTTCAATTGCGGCTCTCCGGTGGCGGTAATAAATACGGTCAATGATTGAAAGCGACCGTTGCGACTGTCGCGGACAGTCACCTTCGACAGGTCAAACCCCGGTGCGTGTCGCTCCATAACGGTTAACACAAATTCCCGCAGGCCGGCGCCAGCCTCTCCCATGACTTTAATCGGGTAACCTTCACAGGGAAAGGTAATTTTGGCTGCTTCCGGTATCTGTGAATCGGACATAATGGTATTGCTCAGATCTCAGTTGAGAAGCTGGTAGAAAAACAGTTTGATGGCATCCCACAAGCGGGCGAAAAAACCGGCTTCCTCGATAACCTGCTGCGTCACCAGCGGCACATCGACAAGCTTGTCACCGTTTAGATTCACCGTCAGATTGCCCAGTTCCTGGCCTTTTTCCAGCGGTGCTTTGATAACCTCATCGATATGCATCTGCGCTTTCAGTTCGTCCTGAGCACCCCGTGGGATAGTCAGATAAATATCTTTTGCCACACTCAGCGCAACCTGCTCATCCACCCCCGCCCAAACCCGCGCTCGATCGAGCACATCGCCGGCACTGTACAGTTTATGGGTCTGGAAATAACGGAAGCCGTAAGTCAGCAGTTTTTGCGACTCGGCGGCCCGGGCATCCTCTGAACGCGCGCCCATCACTACAGCGATCAGGCGCATACCATCCTTCAGCGCCGAGGAAACCAGGCAATATCCAGCCGCTTCGGTGTGTCCGGTCTTGATCCCGTCGACCGAGCTGTCCCGGAACAATAACTTGTTGCGATTGGGCTGATTAATGCCATTGTAAGTAAAATATTTCTCTGAATAGAGCTTGTAGTGGTCCGGGTAATCCTTGATAAGCGCCCGCGCCAGCAAGGACAAATCCCGCGCCGTTGTCATATGCCCATCGGCCGGCCAGCCGGTGGCATTCTTAAACGTTGTGTTGCTCATACCCAGCAATTGGGCCTGCTGGTTCATTACATCGACAAAGGCCTCCTCGCTGCCGGCAACATGCTCTGCCAGCGCCACACTGGCATCATTGCCGGACTGGATAATGACTCCACGCAGTAGATCTTTGACCGGGATCCGGGTGCCTTCGCGGATAAACATTTTGGAGCCACCCATTTTCCAGGCTTTGACACTGACCCGAACCAGGGCATCTTCACTGAGATGACCGGTTTCAATTTCAGAGGAAACAATATAACTGGTCATCATTTTCGTCAGGCTGGCCGGCGGCAACTGCTCGTCGGCGTTATCCTCCACCAGCACCTTGCCGGAATCGGCATCCATTAGGATATAGCCTGTTGCCGCCAACTGCGGAGGGGCGGGAATGATGGACGGCCCTGCAGAGGCTGTGCTAATAGTGGCGACCAAACAAATAATAGTGGCGATCAAACAAATAAACGTACCAAACAGCTTATTAACCATGAGCTTTATCGTTATCAATTCCAGTTTAACGGGCGGGGATTTGTGTATTTCACCCACGTTTTGAGCTTCAACAACCGGGGCGCGGGTAAAAAACCAAATGTGTTAGTGTAGCAGGATCCCACTGGCAACTCTCATCAATCCCTGACTATGTAGGCTTTGCCAAGTCGTCTTTCTTGCAATAATGTGCGCAACTTCACTAAATCACTGTTATCGGCTATTGGTCCTATACGGACCCGATACAAGTTATCGACGTCCGCTGCGGAGCGCTTTATTGTCACCGGATAACGCGTCCAAGCGGCAATCTGGTTTCTCAATGCTTGCGCCGAAGTCTCGGAACCGAAAGCGCCCGCCTGTAGAAACAGCCCGGTCAAAGCTTGCTTCGGGGGCTCTATGGCAACCACTTCCACCTGCGCCGTTCCCTTATCGACAAACCCGAGCTTGGAGGCGGCAGTATAGCTCAAATCGATCAGGCGATCACCGTGGAAGGGGCCGCGGTCATTGACTCTGACCACCACACTGAGAGCATTTTCAAGATTGGTCACCTGCACGTAGCTGGGGATTGGCAGAGATTTATGTGCCGCCGTCATAGCATACATATCGTAGCGCTCCCCATTGGCTGTGAGGTGCCCGTGAAACTTGCGTCCGTACCACGAAGCGATGCCGCGCTGACGATACCCCTGGCTGTCCCCCAACACCTTATAGGTTTTACCCAGGACTTTATAGGGTGTGGTGTTGCCGGCTTCGGTGCGTACTTCCGCTTTCGGCACCGCGTCCGGCACATGGGAAACATTCACCGGTTGGCTGGGACCACTGTCTTTAATATCCTCTACGGGGGAGTGTTCCACCGGCTCTTCTTTTTTAACCACATCCACACTGATACAAGCGCTCAAGGCAAGAGAGGATAAGGCCATTCCCCCCCAGCGAAAAAAACCCACCACCGCGATTTTTTCGCCACCGGCGGCCCGCTCCGGCACGGCTGTCACAGCGCGCCGATAAAAAGCGCGGGACAAATCAGTTTTATTAATCTCAAACACGTTGTTCCTTTCCCCTGTTGTTTTTTTGTTCATTCTGCCCATTACCGTAAACGGCCAATAGTTGCCATTCAGAAAACATTGTAAAGGCGGCATTAGCCGAATATTATCCTAGGGCAAGCGCGCACTTTTCTGCCTTTTATTCATTTCCGTTTTAATTGCCTGACTCAATTGAAAAACAGCCATCGCATACAGACGGCTGTGGTTGTAACGGGTAATCACATAAAAATTTTTCAATCCCAGCCAAAACTCAATTTCATCGCGCCCTTCGAGTTGCATCGCTGTCGCTTCCCAATCGGTGGGGTAATCGTATAAGGGTACGAACCCCGCCTGCCTTAATTGCGCAAGCGTATGTTGTGGCTGCAGGGACAGGTTAATAATCTCGCGATTGTACCCTTCTTTAACCCGTGCCCGAACAACCACCGCCTGATCCCTGACCCAACCGTGTTGCTGGAAATAATTGCCTATGCTGCCGATTGCATCGACGGGATTGCCCCAAATATCGGCGAACTTGTCACCGTCAAAATCCACCGCATAGCGACGATAACTCGACGGTATAAATTGACCGTAGCCCATGGCTCCGGCATAGGATCCGGTCAAGTCCAGCGGGTTTTGTTGTTGCTCGCGGGTCAAGAGTAAAAACTGTTTTAGCTCGCCGCGAAAAAATTCCGCGCGCTCCGGGAAGTCGAAGGCGAGCGTGGATAAGGCGTCTATCACCCGATAACCGCCGGTATTTTTGCCGTAACGGGTTTCGACTCCAATAATGGCGACGATAATTTCCTGGGGAACACCATAAGCCACTTCGGCCCGCCGCAGCGCCTCGCGATGTCGGCGCCAAAACGCCACACCTTTACTGGTGCGGGCAACATTGACAAAAATAGGTTGGTATTCTCTCCAGGATTTGGTTTTTTCCGCCGGGCGGGAAATCGCATCGAGAATCGATTGCTTCTGTTCCGCCTGTTTAAAAAGGCGTTTGAGTTCACCCCGGTCAAACTGGTGTTTCACCACCATCTCTTCAATCAGTCTAAGCGCTTGCGGGTGTGCACCGTAGGTGTCCCCCCAAGCTGACACGGAAAACGACACCCAGATGAACACCTGGAGCAGCACCCGGGGAAAAGATACCCGCAACTTTTGCAAAAGCTTTCCAACCAATGCGATCTGACCTCAAGTTTTTGTATATACCCAAAGCGCCTGAAATGTAGATATAGAAGCCCGGGGAATAACGAATAACCACCCTATTTTGTAAAGCCAACTTTCTATAGCTTATAACCCTATAGCTTATAACCGCTGCAATGACATCCGCAACCCGGGAAGCGAATTTGCCCAGGGTGCCCCTATGGGGTAACCCGCCGGCGCTCCGTCGCTATCGCCATCAATATACCGAAACCCAGCATCAGAGTGACAATCGACGTTCCGCCGAGACTTACCAGGGGCAATGGCACCCCAACAACCGGCAGCAAGCCCGCAACCATACCAATATTTACGAATACGTAGACAAAAAAAGTAAAGGTGATACTCCCTGCCAATAGTCTGTTAAAAGAGTTCTGCGCATTCAAGGCAATGGTAAGTCCACGGCCGATAATCAGCATATACAGGCCGATCAAGACCAACACACCGGCCAGCCCAAACTCCTCGGCCAGCACGGCGATAATAAAATCGGTATGACTTTCCGGGAGAAAATCGAGGTGTGACTGGGTACCGTTGAGCCACCCCTTTCCGTATAGACCACCGGAACCAATAGCCGTTTTCGACTGGATAATATTCCAACCCGC
>JARROD010000008.1:0-25643 GCA_037384225.1 Exilibacterium sp. | reverse complement strand
TGTCGACAATACAGTTGTTATGGGCTATTGCTTCGGTGGCGCTGCGGTTTTGGAAATGGCGCGCTCCGGCGCTAACATGAAAGGTTTTGTTACCTTTCACGGCGGCCTGCAAACGCCGAAAGGGCAGAATTACAGTAAAACACGGGGTAAATTGCTGATACTACACGGTAGTGCGGACACGGTGATTACCATGGATCAATTTGCGGCCCTGGCCGTTGAACTTGAAACGGCGGGAGTGGAGCACGAAATGATCACTTACGGCGGGGCCCCACACGCATTCACTGTTTTCGATTCGAACTCCTACCGCAAAGATGCCGATAAAAAATCCTGGCAGCGTTTTAGTGAGTTTTTGGCCCTCGTCACTGAGAAAAATTGAGAACGGGAGAAATTGAAACCGAAAAAAATAACCCCATAAAGGCTAAGGACCGTGCACGAAATAACTTCCGGCCCCTTTATCAGTAATAAAAAGGGGCCGGAAGTTATTTCGTACAGGGTCCTAAGGGACATACACGGCTCACCCGACAACGGATATGATGCCGGGGTGAACAGGCGTCAATCAATAAACCCAAAAAGCAGGAGAACACAATGGCTTTTGCGCTGTCTACCATGAAATTGACGAGTACCGACTTTGACAATAACGGTTCCATACCCTCGAAGCACACCGGTGAGGGAGAGGATATTTCACCGGCCCTGTCCTGGAGCGATGCTCCCAAAGGGACTGAAAGTTTTGCCGTCATCTGCCATGACCCCGACGCACCGCTGATTTCCCCCGGTGGGACTTATGGTTTTGTACACTGGGTGTTGTATAACATTCCCGCCGGGGTCAGCAGTCTGCCTGAGGGCACCGGTGACTATACCAATGGTAAAACGGATTTTGGCAAATGCGAATACGGCGGACCCATGCCCCCCAACCGCCATGGCAATCACCGCTATTATTTTTGGGTTATTGCGCTTAAGGCAGCCCCGCAACTGCCCCCGGGGCTTTCGCTGTGGGAGTTGCTGGAGAAAATCGAACCCCATGCGATCGGTATGAATCGCCTGGTGGGAACTTATGAGCGGGATTAACCGCAAGCTGCAGGCACCACCATTAGCGAACGGCGAGGATAATAAGCTGCAAGGGTAAATCCTGCCCGTGGTTAGCCCAAAAGTCGCACAGACTGCGGCTAGAGCAATAAAAATACGTGCAGCTGCGCATACCGCCAGACGGTATGCCAGCCTTTGTTTCAGGCCTGATAATATACCCTATCGTTGCATAAATTTTCGGCCCAGGACGCTTCGCTCCGCCCAGCCGCTCCACGTATTCGCGGCGCTTACGCCCTAGCGTGGGGCCCGCCACGCGGCGTCGTCGCTCCCCCTGCTATTAAAAGAAGGGGGAACAAAAATTGACGCACTCTGAAGACCTAAATCTCAAACGCTTTGGGTATACAGAGGCAACGATGCTGCGCCCAGCTCCGGGTGACGCCGGTGACGATAATGGTCAATCTGGTGTAGGCCACCAGCGTATGCATCACGTGGCCGCATACCGTTGTTGCGCATGGTTCCTCAGATCATTGGCGGTTTATCCATAGGCAGCTCTTAACTGGTACCTTAGGGTCGCGCACCGCCCGGGGAGACTCCCCCATCGTTGCATAAATTTTCGAGCACGTCCCTTATCAACTTTTCTTGAAAAATAAATCATTTGAATAAAGCATTTGAGAAATGCTATTCAATTTCTTAATATTGCTATAAGACATAGTTTAATCGGGTTGGCTCACCGCCAATTTCATTTAATAATAAAGAGCCAATTGAGGAAAAAAGCATGTCAGGTGATCCAAGGCACATCCTAGCCAACTCCCCCATGAATGCATTGCAGATAACGGCAGTCGCCATTTGCATCATTCTTAATGCCCTCGATGGCTTCGATGTACTCGCGATTAGCTTTGCATCGCCGGGGATTGTCGAAGAATGGAATATCAATCGGGCACAGTTGGGTATCGTTCTGTCGATGGAATTGTTTGGCATGGCAGGGGGGTCCATACTGCTTGGGGGAATTGCCGACAAGGTGGGTAGAAGGCCGACTATTATCGCTTGTCTGCTGGTTATGTCCCTCGGGATGTACCTGGCCTCAGTGGTAACCAGCCTAACCACTTTATCTGTGGTGCGTTTGTTTACCGGGGTGGGTATCGGTGGCATGCTGGCCGCTATCAACGCCATGGCCGCTGAATATTCCAATGCCCGTTTTAGAAATCTGGCCGTTATTCTGATGGCAACGGGTTACCCACTCGGGGCGGTCGTCGGCGGTTCGGTGGCGTCGCTACTGCTGATTAGTTTTGATTGGCGCGCGGTGTTTCTGTTTGGCGCCATAGTGACAGGCTCGTTTCTCCTGCTCGTCTGGTTCCTGCTTCCGGAATCGATTGAGTATCTTGCTGAAAAGCGTCCGGCGGGCGCTTTAGAGCGAATCAACGCCACCCTGAAGCGGATGGGACACCAAACGGTCGAGGCGTTGCCGTCAGTGGTGGTATCGGTGCGGCATAAGGGTATTGGCAAGCTTTTTTCACCGGCACTGCTGAGCATCACGGTACTGCTGACGCTGGCGTATTTCGCGCATATTATGACTTTCTACTATATCATCAAATGGATTCCGAAAATTGTGGTCGACATGGGGTATGCGGCCTCCGCCGCCGGGGGTGTATTGGTGTGGGCCAATGTCGGCGGTGCGACAGGTTGCGTGATTCTGAGTTTGCTGACGCGGTATTTTGATCTTCGCAGGCTGATTATCGTGATATTGTTGCTGGCAACAGTGATGGTAATCGTGTTCGGGCTGGGGCAAAGTGAATTGAGTCAGCTCGCCACGGTGGCGGCGGTAGCCGGATTTTTTACCAATTCCGCCGTGGTTGGTCTTTACGCGCTCTTCGCCCAGTGTTTCCCGACGGAGGTCCGGGCCAGTGGGACAGGTTTTGCCATTGGTGTTGGCCGCGGCGGCGCGGCACTCGGCCCAATAGTTGCCGGATTCCTTTTTGCCGGTGGCCACGGACTGATAACAGTTTCTATTTTTATGTCTCTCGGCTCGCTGATTGCCGCTTTTTGCCTGATGAAATTGCGCTACGGCCAAAGCGTTTGAGTTGTGCTGAGAATGCCTGGAGTGTAAGGAAACTTTCAAAAAGCTTCTGAACTTGAAAATTTATGCAACGATGGGGTCTGGCGTCAGGTTAGAAATAGGATTCGATGGAATTCAGGTGCAGAGACTCGAGAAATATTTTGACGGCGTCTGTGTCGCCGTTAAATAAAATACCCATGGCGATGCAGCCATCGGCTTGCCTGGATGTGGATCGAACGATGACATCCAATAAATTGGGTTTATCGGTAAATGGAAACTGGATTTCCATTTTTACCTGTTTCTCTCCGGCTTCGCCTGTATCCCGCAGAGTTTTGTAATTGACCTGGATGTTTGGATTATCGGGCAGTAGCAGCTGACAGCCACTGTGGCTGATGTTGGATAGGGCCCCGCTGTATCTTTCACCCTGCCACAGAAGGTCAGCGGGTATAGTACAGGGGAAGCGGGTTTCTTTGCGCAGTTGCCTGCGCTGTATTTGCTCTGGATAGGCGGTGACTAATAGTCGGGACAAACCGTGGTAAGTGTGAACGATAGGGCTTTTGAACGCATAAATAACGCCTTCGGCCAAAACCCGCATGACTAACGTTCGATCCGAATAAAATAAATCCTCGGCGATTTTTCCCGGTCTCTGAAGCTGCCTGGTTGTCGGCATTTCCGTGATAATGGTTTTGTTGTTGTCGATACCGATTAAGCGGGTGAGAAACTTTAGGGACTTATTATCCGGTGAGCTGACTTGTACGATGGAACCTATAGGGAGAAGCGAAAGTGGGTCCAGAGTAAGATTTTCTTTATCCATTGGTATAAGTGCTCATCAACCGTGTCGTCAATGTTTAGGGTCGTGCACGTCCCTTAGTAATAAAAAGGGGTTTGGAAGCACCTCTCTATCACTGATATACAAGCGGTAATTATTTTGTGCACGAATTTAAGCGTAGTTTCTCAATATAACTCTTTCAATCGAAGCTGTTTTTCTATACCTAAATCTCAAACGCTTTGGGTATATCCATAAACTTCAATAAAAGTAACTACAATGTACGTAACTACAATGTAAGTAATAACAGTGACGTCTTGAACTCGTAGTTCACAATGGTAATAACAGGAAAGTGGAGTCGTTGTTGTAACCGTTAGCCAAGGATATAGTGTAAAGATCTTCCCGTTTATTGAAAAATTTTGGTATTGTGTTCAGTGTCCTCAGTGTTGACTTGTTTCATAGACATTCGCACATATAAAAGGAGGAAAATACAATGCCAATGTTAACAACGAGACGGAATAAAAAGGACGTACATTACATTTCCGATGTTCCCTCCCATGCTCTTATCGATGCGTTTGAAAACCTTCGCAGTGGAACGCTCGACTGTATTTTTCCGAATGAGGTACGAAAAAAGTTTGAGGGTACTCAACCCGGCACTGACGCCCGTTTCGAGTTGTATGATCTGCGGGTTCTGGATCGCATCCTTGCCGACGGTGATATCGGCCTCGGGGAAGACTATGTCGCCGGACTTTGGGACTCTGACGACCTGTCGGCGCTACTTTATGTACTGTTGGAAAACAGTGATGCGTTTGTGTCGTTTTTAAATAGCCAACAGTTTCATAAGCGCGTTACCCAATATGCCAAGGCGAAAGTGCGGGCGAACACGCTGGTGGGAAGCAGCAAAAATATTCAGGAACACTACGATCTCGGTAATGATTTCTATCAGCTGTGGCTCGACGATACCTTCACCTATTCCAGCGCTCTGTTCAACGGTGATGAAGGCAAAAGTCTGGAACAGGCACAGCGTGATAAGTATCGGAGAATACTGGATCAACTGGCTGTGGCTGAAGGTGAGGATATACTGGAAATCGGCTGTGGCTGGGGAGGTTTTGCAGAGGCGGCGGTAGAGCGGGGCCTGAGGGTAACCGGTGTGACTATTTCAGAGCAGCAGTATGATTATGCCAAAGCCCGGCTGGCGCAAAATCCCGCCGGTGAGTCGGCGCAAATTCTATTCCAGGATTACCGCAAGGTGGATGGGCAATACGGTCATATTGTTTCTATAGGCATGTTCGAGCATGTCGGCGAGGAATATTGGCCTACTTATATGGAAAAAATTGCTGCCTGCTTAAAAGCAACGGGTAAAGCCATGATACAAACCATCGCGGTCAGCGACGACCGTTTCAGCCATTACCGAAAGGGCAGCGATTTTGTCAGAGAGTATATATTCCCCGGCGGGATGCTGCCGTCGGAAAAACGCTTTAGAGAGGTGGCGGAGCAAGCCGGTTTGAACGTCGTTGAGGTTTTTCATTTTGGCCCGGACTATGCAATCACCCTGCGCAAGTGGCGGCAGCGTTTTGAACAAGCGTTGGGTGCTGTCAGGCGGCTTGGCTATAGTGAATCCTTTATTCGAAAATGGCGCTTTTACCTGAGTGGCTGTGAGGCTTCATTCAGGGTGGGTGGCGTAAGTGTCATGCAAGTCGAGTTGACCAAAAAGTAGCGCGGTAAAGGGTAAAGATTCATGCCAATGGGGTTAAATTGAGACTTAAACTAAGGGGCATGCACGAAATAGTGTTCCGCTTGAGACAGGTATAGCTGGACGAGCTGTCGCCAGTGGTTGCTTTTTTTGAGCGGCCTTTCGTCTAAATGAAGGGCAGCCAGTTTGGCCCGCCACAACGCCCTGTAACTTTTGTAAAATTGAAGTAGGGGTAAGGGCGGATGGTCGCCGTTGAGTCGGCTGTAAATTTTCAGTGTCATTTCTCCTATAAATGGGGCGCCGAGTTTGTCGCATTCCATCGTGAGAAAACAGAGTTCGTCCACTGGATCGAGGGTGCGCAGGTCCAGGCTGAACTCCAGACAATCGATAATCACAGGGGGGGTGAGCAGACAGAGATGCTCCGGTTTCAGGTCGCCGTGGGCCTCGATAAGGTGGCGCTCTTCCATGCGTTGATCGAACAGGCGCGCGTGCGTGTGCAGCATTTGCGTTTGCCATTCCAAAACCCGTTCCAACTGGGGCAGGGGTAACTCTTTCGCCAGATTCAGCAGCGGTTCACAGTGTTGTCGAATTCCACAGAGCAGGCGTTTTCGATATTTTTCTCCCGATAGTTGCACGGGTTTGGCACGGTTATAAAACTCCGCCAGCAAGTGGGCTATGGGAAATAAATCGGACGTGTGCACACGGTCGTTTTTGATCATCGTGTCAAGCATGCGCTCAGTGGGCAGTCGGCGCATGTGGACCAGCCAATCAACGGGTGTTCCCTGCGGGCCCAAATGCAGATCACCGTCGACATCGGCGCTGAGTGGTACTGCCCCCAGGTAAACGGCTGCGGCCAGGCGCCGGTTCAGACGCACCTCTTGCAGACAGTTGCGGTGGCGGGCCGCCAGGGAGGTGAGGTCCTGGCTGACATGAATAAGGGGTTTTTTCAGTTTGTAGACATACTGTGGCGTTTGAAATAACCAGGATAAATGGGTTTCAATCACGTCCACTTTGTCAAACGCATCGGGATAGGACTGCGGGCATGAAAGAAATGCCACCTTATCTTCTATGGAGTGTTCGAAAGGCTGATTCATATGTCTGCAGACGGTACACTATAATGTGGTCTGAGTCAGTAATCTGTAAACGGGGGGCGTCGTGCAGGTCTCTAATTCGGAAACATAGAAAAGTCGGGGCAAATGGCCGCCCTGGATTAACAGCACGATGGTGTAAATCCAGAGCAAAGAGTCAATCAGTTGTTGCTGAGTATAAATGAATTGTCCAATTCTTCCCGGGGGTAGGGAATCGTTCGCCAGTTCCAAAGGACCTGAGAAGTGTTGCCGGTTGTTGAACGTTTATCGAACTTTCGGTTTGCCGTTTTGGTTCTGACCTGAATCTTATCGCGGTTTTTAACCTGTTTCGATGGCAACGGTTGTCCGAGTAGATGGTGTAACTGCTGAGAGTTGCGTAGGTCAGTCCGAATGGTACAGTACATTGTATGATCTCTAAGTTGTGAATTTATTTGTAAAAAATGAAACCGAGCGAGTGGATGACCCGCTGAGTCGCAGTGCAATCGAATGTTGGTAGATGCTTAAAGAAATACATCGCCGTGTTACGTAAAGGCGATTAAAACATTTAATATATAGGACAAGTATTGAGGCAGATCAACATTGAGGAGCTGAAAATTGCAGCTGTGAATTGTCTGCTAGGTAGGGCACTAACAAACCGAGAACGACATCTCTTTGTTTCGTTAAGCTGCATCAAAAAAGACCGGGAGAATGGTTTATAGTTTAGAGTAAGGATATCCAAAGCGATTAATATTCAGGCCTGCTATCAATGAACGAAATTGCCCTGTTCAGTCTGGTTGCCGGTCGGGAACTGACCGCCCGGGTGGCCAGTCACCTGGGTGTAGAGCTCGGCAGGCAAGAGGAGCGCCATTTTGAAGACGGCGAACACAAAATTCGTCCATTGCAGACTGTGCGTGGCAGGGATGTGTATTTGCTTCAATCTTTGTGTAGCGACAGCCACTCCAGTGTCGACGCAAAATTGGTCCGTGTACTATTTTTCCTGGGCGCCTTGCGCGATGCCGGCGCCGCGCGGGTAACCGCCGTCGTGCCTTACCTCTGTTACGCCCGCAAGGACCGTCGTACTAAGCCGCGGGACCCGCTTTCCCTTCGCTATCTGGCCCAGCTCTTTGAAGCGGTGGGGGTGGATCGGGTGGTGGCACTGGATGTGCATAATCTGGCGGCATTTCAAAATGCATTTCGCTGTGCCACGGACCATCTGACACTGCAGAGCTTACTGTTGGATTATTTTGCGGGCGTTTTTATTGACGCACCCGCGGGTGGAATCACGGTAGCTTCTCCTGACGTTGGGGGCATCAAGCGTGCTGAGTCTTTTCGTCAGGCCCTTGGGCGTTGGCTCGGGGTGGACATTTCCAGTGCCTTTATGGAAAAGTATCGCAGTGGTGGACGGATAAGCGGGAGTCTGGTGGTCGGTGAGGTACAGGGGCGTTCGGTGATCATTATCGACGATCTGATCGCCGGGGGGACCACAATGGTCCGCGCCGCCGATGCGTTTCTGGAACAGGGGGCGCAACAGGTTTATGCGGTGGCCACCCATGGCGTTTTTGCCGCCGGCGCGGCCGCTACTTTATCGGCGTCGAGTTTGACGCGGGTCGTGATCAGCAATTCCCTGCCGGTGTCTGGAACCGTGGTCAAAGCACTCGCGGACAAACTGGTTGTGATCGATCTGGCGCCCCTTCTGGCTGAAGCTATTGACTCCATGCACGAAGGCGGTTCGCTGGTGGATTTGTCGTTTTGATTCACGATAGGGGCAAGGGCACTGGCCTGGAGGACCTACGTGGTGATTTCCGGCGTTAACCAGCCGGGCTGGGCGGATAGATATTGGTCGAAGCGCTAGCGTCCTTGCCATAGGTTGGATAACTCAGGGGGTGTTCCAGGCTTCCCTGAGCAATTCCCGAACTTCGCTATCTGACGTTTGGCTGAAATCCCGGTACCACTGGCCGATGGAAAAAAACGGTGTCGGGGTCGCCAGGCATACCACCTGTTCGACGTTTGTTTTCAGTTCGTCGAGAGTCTCTTCCGGCGCCACCGGAACGGCGATGATGATTTCCTTCGGGCGCTGCTGGCGGATCGCGTCTATGGCAGCGAACATGGTGGCACCCGTGGCAATGCCGTCATCCACCAGGATCACGGTTCGTCCTTGCAGCACGGGGAGTGGATGCTCGCCGCGGTAGGCGGTTTCGCGACGTCGCAGTTCTCTATTCTCTTCTTCGGTGACGGCTTCGATGGTGGATTGACTGACATTCCGATAGCGGACCACATCCTCGTTGAGAACGCGGATACCGCCACTGGCAATAGCGCCGAAGCCCAGCTCTCGATTCCGGGGCAGCCCGAGTTTGCGCACTATGATCAGATCCAGCTCAGCTCCCAGGGCCCGGGCCACCCGGGCGGCAACCGGAACGCCGCCGCGGGGCAGCGCCAGTACAATCGTATTGGTGCTTGCGGTTAAACAAGGTAACAGCGCCTGTGCCAGGGCGAGTCCGGCACTCTCGCGGTCCTCAATGGGTAGTTGTACCGCCATGCTTGTCTGCCTTGGTTGGTTCTCTGAGTATAGTATAGGCGAAGACCCTTTTGCCGGCTTTGATGTTTCTCAAGGGAAGGCGCTGCGGTAAACGTTAACCGGGAAGGTTGTGTGTTAAATGTACTTGTGCTGGTAATGGCATCCGCAGCCAGTGGTGCAGAGTTGTAGTGACTTTGATAGTATACCGAATCCCTTAAATGCCATTAACGCTTGGCAAACTTATTAAGACGATATTTTTGAGCACTTCCGATAAATCTAATCCAGGCCTGCCTTTCGGCGAGTTTGTTATTTTAATGGCGCTACTGACATCAATTACTGCTCTAACCATTGACGCAATACTACCGGCGTTGCCCGACGTCGGCCGCGATCTCCAGGTGGCTCACAGTAACGATGTTCAGCTGATAATTTCGTTGATTTTTCTCGGTATGGGATTAGGTCAGCTTTTTTACGGCCCGCTTTCTGATTCGATCGGGCGTAAGCCAGCTGTTGCCATTGGTATCGGGGTGTTTGCCGTGGGCTGTCTGTTCTCCCTGCTGGCAGCGGATTTCAATACCATGTTGCTGGGGCGCCTGCTGCAGGGAATTGGCCTGGGGGCACCCCGTATCGTATCGATGGCGCTGATTCGAGACCAGTACCAGGGGCGTGCCATGGCCAGAGTGATGTCGTTTGTGATGACGATATTTATTCTGGTACCTATGGTGGCGCCGGCTCTGGGGCAGGGCATCCTGTTGTTTGCGAATTGGCGGATGATATTCGCCACCATTTTGGTGTTTGGGATTGTTGTATTGGTCTGGTTTTTAGTGCGTCAACCGGAAACACTTGCACCCGAGCGGCGGTTTCCCTTCTCTCTACGGCAGATGGGCCGTTCGGTGCGGGAAATTATCGGAAACCGCGTTGCCTTTGGTTACACGCTTACTGCCGGTGTGGTGTTTAGTGCTTTTCTGGCCTATCTGAGTTCAGTGCAACAGCTGTTGCAGCAGCAGTATGCTCTGGGGAACATGTTTGCACTGGCTTTTGCCGGTCTGGCTTTGTCGGTTGGCGGTGCGTCTTATGTCAACGGGCGTCTGGTTGTACATTTCGGAATGCAGTTTATGTTACGGCGTTCGCGGATGGTACGGTTTGTAGTGTCGACGATTTTTTACGGAGTCAGTTTTCGTTACGGTGGCCAACCCCCGCTGTGGATGTTGGCACCCTATCTTATGGTGATACTGTTTTGTATGGGGCTTCTGTTTGGCAACATCAATGCGTTGGCCATGGAACCACTGGGACACATAGCAGGAATCGGCGCAGCTGTTGTCGGCTCTATGTCGACACTGGTTGCGGTTCCTGTAGGCATCGTCATAGCCCGGGCTTACGATGGTACGGTTTTGCCCATTGTCGGAAGCTTTGCCGTTTGTGCTCTGCTCGCATTGGCCATCAGTACCTGGGCGGAAGCGGGCAAACGTGAGCGGACGTTATAGCACAATTGCGTAGCGAAATAGTGCAATGCGGCATTCAGAGGGTGACAGGTAGGGTAATCACTTTCTGGCAGGTTTATAAAAAAGAATTGAGGCTTGTTTTTTTGCTCTCGCGGTTATTTGTCTATTCGTAGCACTGCAGGCGTTTGTATAAATTTTCAGCGTTTTCGATGCGCTCAATATTGTTCCACCGCTTTGCGGCACTGCCGGCCATATGCCCGTTAAAGATATAGTAAGGGCCCAACTCATATCGCAACGCCATGCAGCCTTTGATTCCGATGCTGTAGATGATTTCGGCAACTTCGGGGCTTAAGTTGTTCCATTCCAGGCCATAGGTTCTCGGGTTGTGTCCGCTCAATAACCCATAGGCGCGTATTTTTAAAATATTATTACCGTTTAATGGCACATGGACGAATTCCGTGTTTTCCGTCTCATAAGCGCCGATGCTCTTTAAATATTTGCGCACCGACGCCAGTTGGAACTCAGTGAGTCCTTTATCGAGATAGTTTTTAACCACATTTCCCGTAAATGGGTTTTTTGTCTCACGGAACCTGTCCGAAAGATTACTGGAATACAGACTGAATTTCATTATAAGCACCAGTTGCCAACATGAGGTAATGTGCCGGGTGAAACCTGGGGAGGTCAAGTTGACAAAACGTATTTTCAGTTAATACGGTTCCATCTACAAGAAGTGAATGTGTATTACCCATTTAATCACTCCGGGTATCTCGATGATAGCGATTTATCAAGGGCCAGGGGTGTACTTTTTAGTCGCTGGGGAGGGCGGAGCACCGTTTAAAAAATACACAATTAATCTGGAGTTACAGTCAATATAAGGAGAGTCGCTGTCTCACTTATATAACATTTTGTTATAAGTGTATAGCAAAATACTGCTTTGGTCAAATAGAGGCTAGCCCGCAGGCACCACTTCAACGCTTAGGTCACTTTTACCGTGAAGTCGGAACTCACTACTGCTTATTCCATCCGTATAGGTCAATATGCGTGCGGGACGGCTGCCTCCGGTGGAAAAGCGGATATCGCTGCGGTGGCCGGCGCCGGCTTCACCACCCTGATCAATAACCGTCCCGATGGCGAAGCGCAGGGGCAGCCCGGCAGTGATGTGCCGGCGGCTGCAGCGCAGCCCCACGGCCTGGCGTATTACCATGTGCCGGTTGTGCCCGGTCAGTACACCGACACCAGCGTCAATCAGCTGTGTGAACTGCTGGCACAGGCCGAAGGGCCGGTGTTGGCGTTCTGCCGTACCGGCAATCGCTCGATCAGCCTGTGGGCCTTGAGTCAGGCTGCACGTCTGGAGCCGGAAGCGATTTTAACCGCAGCGAAAAATGCCGGTTACGATCTGCAAGGTATGCAGCCGCATAAGACAACGCGGGATTTGATTTTGCCACAGCGTTGAATCTCTGAGTGGTGACTAGTGAGGACTCATGAGCGGCTCATAAAAAGTCTTCGATAAACCACGCCGAAAATGCGTGTCGGCCTGCGAGTCCTGTCTTTTTATAAATGGACGAGGCCTGTTGTCGTACGGTTTTTTCCAATGTATTGCGCAGTGCGGCTATCTCTTTCAGGCTCAGTCCTTTCAACAGCAGCATTCCTACCTGTTTTTCGCTTTGTGTCAGTGCCCACTCATCGAATTGTCTGGCGATAACGTCGCTGAGCTGCCGGCGCGCCGTCAACAGGTAGTCGCTGGCTTGTGCGCTGGTGGCATTTGCCGACTGAAGCTGTTGCCGCAAAGTCTTGATGGTGTTGGCCTGGCGGCGCAGGTTAGCGACTAAAAACCCAAGTATAAAAAGGGCGATAACGACGATGGCCGCTTCTTTGATGATGTGCTGAAGCGTCGCGCCGTGGGACAAATCGGTGACGATGTCCATACTGCTGGCAATAGCGATCAAGGCCGCAAAAATGATCAGACTGGTGTCTTTCAGGTAGTAGGTAATCAAGCAGGTACTCCACGGTACTTTATAAAACGTTTTGAAAAACGTCTTAAGGATGTAGGTATTCCTATCAGCGCTTTTTTAAATCGGTATTGTGACTGTTTTGCCAGTCTTTTATACCCACAGTGTTTGATGTTCAGGTGTGCAAAGTGCGTCAATTTGTCTATATATTTCAAAGAGGTAGTGAATGGGCTTATGTTCGATATAGGCAAAATTATAACATAAGCCCGATGACAAATATCTGTTCAAAGCTGATGCTTGTGGCAATTATATGGTGTGTTACCGGGAGATAGGGTTATGAACAAAACAATCTATGTATGGGATCTGCTGTTGCGCATTTTTCACTGGAGTCTGGCGGTGGCGTTTACGGTATGCTATGCGACCGGCGAGGAGGACAGCGCGCTGCATGTATATTCAGGCTATCTCATTTTAGCGCTACTGGCGTTTCGTATTCTGTGGGGGTTTATAGGCCCTGCGCACGCGCGTTTTACGGACTTTGTCCGCTCTCCGGTGGCGGCGGTGCAATATCTGAAAGGCTTAATTCGGGGTGGCGCTGAAAACTATGTCGGCCACAACCCGGCCGGAGGATGGATGGTGATTGCCCTGCTTGTGAGTATATCGCTCACCGGCGTTAGTGGCTTAAAGGTATACGGCCTGGAAGGTCACGGACCTCTGGCTGCAACTGAAACGCCGCTGCCGGTTTCGACTCCGACGGTGGTTGAAACGGTCTGCGACGAAGATGAGGAGGAAAATGAGAAACATAAATATTCAAAGGGCGGTGACGAGGATGAAGAAGCCGAAGAGTACTGGGAAGAGATCCATGAACTGCTGGCGAACTTTTCCGTTTTTCTTGTGGTGTTGCACCTGGTCGGTGTAGCGGCTTCGAGTCTTCGGCACCGGCAGAACCTTATCAGGGCGATGGTTACCGGGTATAAGCAGCAGTGAGGAGCGCTTCATCGATGGGGTAAAGGCGAATGCAACCTTTGAGGCAGGATGGCAGAAAAGCGGCTGTAATATGAGGTCGTTTCACACGCCTATTTCCCGTTTCGAACCTTGATAAAGTCGATATCACCCCAACACTTCCAAGCTGGAAGCCGATAATCGAATCTCAACCAACAATATTCCGAAAATAGGGAATGGGGAAAAACATGAGCAGCACCTTTAGTCCCGTCTATCTTTTCGCCGACAGTCAATTATTGTTCTGGAGGCAGGATTCACATCTGTTTTTAAAATCCATTCTGGAGTTCGTTATCGACAATGACCCCGGCGCTGCTTACCTCGGTGCGTCCAACGGTGATAATCCGGAATTTTATCAGTTGTTTCTCGCCGCCATGGAGAGTATCGGTATTGAGCGCTGCCGAATGATACCCGCGCAACCCAGCGACGAAGATAAAGACTTTCTCAAACAGAGCAGCATTATTTTATTGGCCGGTGGGGATGTGAAGCAGGGTTGGGATGCTTTCAAGGCGGCGGGGGTGGACGATTTGATCCGCGAGTGCTACAGCGAAGGCGCGGTTTTGATCGGTATTTCGGCGGGCGCTGTGCAATTGGGAACCTGTTCCATATATCAGTCGGCCAAGGGTAAAAACCGCCTGCTTACCACCTTTCAGGTTTTGCCTTTTATCATTGATGTGCACGATGATCAGGCGGATTGGAGCCAGTTGAAAAAAACCATGAAAATGAAAAATGGATTTGAAAAAGGCATAGGTATTCCGGCGGGGGGTGGTTTTATCTATCACCCGGATCACACTGTGGAACCGATTCGCCAGTCCTTGAGCGAATTGGCCTTTGATGAAGAGAAGGGTACTATCAGTTCGAGCCTGTTGTTTCCCGGCAGTGCCAAAGGAACTTCAACGGTGGTGTCAGAGCACTAGCCGCTATTGAGGACCCTACGACCTTAGGCGCCCGCGCGCAGAAACCGGTGGCCGGCGGATTGAGCTTGCAGTTGTCGATGGATGTCCATGTGTTGCGGGGAGGTGTTATACGCTGATTCCCTCTGTATCCGTTGTTTCAGATTGGTGCGGACTTTCATTAATTTACCCAAAATTTCCGGCAGTTCGGCTATATCGAGGGTGGCGATCTTACAGCGATAAAGTAGTTTTATACGCTGTGTCTTTTTGCACAGCCCGATATAGGCACCGGAGAGAAGTTCTTGGTAGGTGTTGAGGGCTAGCAGCCGTTGTAATTCATTGTTGCTTAGTTCGCGAGTCGGTTTCAGACTGGAGTGCACGAGCATGCTTTTGTTGTCACTGGTAAATTCTATTTGCCAGTGACTACCGTCGTCTTGGACAAAACTCACAGCTTGGTTGTTGAATGTCAGGGGAAGCTCTAAAACGCGGGACAGTTTCTTTATCAGTAATTCGCTTGTTTTCATCAGTAGAAACCCTCGTGATGATATGCGGGGAAACGATGCCTGCGGCGGCCCGTGAGGTATAACTTTATTAGTAATAAATGCCGCAGGATAGTTCATATATGATTCGGGGGATTTCGGCTTGAATCGAATTCGTGTGAACGGTTGCGCGAAAATGCTATAGTTGGTAGCGTTGTTTAACGGGGAAAGCATCTATGAATTCAGCTTATATTTACGACGGCGCGCGCAGCGCTTTCGGCAGGCACGGCGGCTGCCTGGCCGCCCTGCGTCCTGACGATCTTTTGGCTAAGGTTATCGCCGCTCTGGTTCAGCGCAATAATTTTGATTCTGATCTCTATGAGGATGTGATCGCCGGCAATACCAATCAGGCGGGGGAGGACAGTCGCAATGTCGCCCGCCACGCGGCGCTGTTGGCGGGCCTGCCGATTGCCAGTGCGGGTATAACCCTCAACCGCCTCTGCGGTTCCGGGCTGGCGGCGGTGCTCGACGCCTCCCGCTGTGTGCGTTGTGGTGAGGGAGAGCTGTTTATTGCCGGCGGCGTCGAGTCCATGAGCCGCGCGCCTCTGGTGCTGTCGCGGGCTGTCTCTGCCTTTGATCGCGGGCAGAAATTGGAGGATTCTACACTGGGGGCGCGGTTTCCGAATCCGCTGTTGGTGGAAAATTTCGGCAACCATACTATGCCGCAAACCGCCGATAACATTGCCTTGGATCTCGGTATCAGCCGCGCGGACAGCGACGCCTTTGCCGCCGGGTCCCAGGCAAAATACGAGGCCGCCCGCGTTCGCGGCTTCTTCGGCGATGAAATTGTTTCGCTTGAGGTGCCGGTCGGCCGCAAAAAGCCACCGCGGTCGGTGGTCGCCGACGAGCATCCGCGTCCTGAATCCAATGTTGAAGCGCTGGGGAAACTCCGCACCCTGTTTGCGGACGGTGTCGTGACCGCCGGCAATGCCTCCGGTATCAATGACGGTGCAGCGGCGCTGATTATTGGTGGTGAGGCAGTCGGCCGCGGTATTGGCGCCGTGCCCAGGGGGCGCATTGTCGCCGCCGCCGTCGCCGGTGTTGAGCCGCGGGTTATGGGGCTGGGGCCGGCGCCGGCGACACAGAAGGTGTTGCAGCGCGCAGGTTTGTCGTTGACCGATCTCGACGTGATAGAGATCAACGAGGCTTTTGCCACCCAGGTGCTGGGGTGTTTGAAGCTGTTGGGTCTCGATTTTGACGATCCACGTGTGAACCCCAATGGCGGAGCCATCGCCATTGGTCACCCGCTGGGGGCGAGCGGCGCCAGGCTGGTGCTGACGGCACTGAGACAGCTTGAACAAACCGGTGGGCGCTACGCGCTGGTAACGATGTGCATCGGCGTCGGGCAAGGCATCGCCTGTATTATCGAGCGCCTCTAAGCGAAAGTTATTCCGAGCCTGGTCTAAGGTTGCGCAATTGCGGAGCGGCGAATCGCCGGCAGCCGTCCTTGGCAGCGCTGTGCCGGTTGGATCTCGCCAATCCAAGGATTATCATTTCCGATTCTTCAATATCGATGTGTTGATTTTATCTGGGTATTCTGAAAATAGTGGTGCACCCTATTGTGGCAGGTTAATTGCAATAGAAGATTAAGAAGATTAAGAAGATTAAGAAGATAGAAGTTTACGACAGTGCGCAAAATACCTTACTTGAAGCTTGCGCACTCAGACATTTAAGCGGCGCTGGGGTAGACGATTAGACATGCATCAGGAGCGAAAATCGAAAGTCATTCCGTGCATATCCCTTATACAGTAATATACATTATTATAAAGAGTAAACGAGAAAGGAAATGAGTATCGACTGGAATGAATACGAACCTGATGCATTTTACGATGAATTGATCCGCCAGCCCGGAAAACCCAGACCGCCGGCGAGAAAGCTGGCCCGCTATCTGAGCAAACTGTCGGCGCAGGAACTGGTGGAACGGCGCGATGCCGCCGAGGTAACCATTCAACAGATGGGCATTTCTTTTACTGTCTACTCGGAAGGTGAAAATATCGACCGATCCTGGCCTTTCGATATTATTCCCCGGGTTATCGATTACAAACAGTGGCAGAGCACCGAACAGGGATTGAAGCAGCGGCTCAAAGCCCTGAATATGTTTATCAACGACCTTTATCACGAGCAGAATATTATCAAGGACGGCATAGTGCCGGCCCATCTCATCAAGGATTCAAAAAACTTCAGAAAAGAGTGTGTCGGTATCGACCCACCCCACAAGGTTTGGGCGCATATTTGTGGCACAGATCTGGTGCGTGATAAGGACGGCAAATTCTACGTGCTGGAAGACAATCTCAGGGTACCTTCCGGTGTGTCCTATATGCTGGAAAACCGGGCCATTACTAAAAGAGTGCTGCCCGAGTTGTTTGAATCCGTACACATTTTGCCCAACAACGATTACCCCGCCGAACTGTTGAAGATGCTCAGTTCGCTCTCGCCACGCAAAATAAAACAACCGCAAATCGTGGTTTTAACGCCGGGGGTTTTCAATTCCGCTTATTTTGAACACGCGTTTCTGGCGCAGCAAATTGGTGCAGAATTGGTGGAAGGGTCGGACCTTGTGGTGCGCGATGACAACGTGGTTTATATGAAAACCATCTCCGGTTTGGAGCGCGTTGATGTTATCTACCGCCGTATCGACGATCTGTTTCTCGACCCGGAAGTGTTTAACAAGGAGTCGGTACTGGGGGTCCCCGGGCTGATGAGATCCTGGAAAGAAGGCAATGTGGCGCTGGCCAACGCACCGGGAGCGGGGGTCGCCGACGATAAAGTGGTATACGCTTTGGTACCCAAGATGATCGAGTATTATCTGGACGAAATACCCATTTTGCCCAATGTGGAAACCTATCTCTGCGAAGATCCCGAGCAGCGCGCTTACGTGCTCGCCAACCTAGACAAACTGGTGGTCAAGCCCGCTAATGAAAGCGGCGGCTACGGTATACTGGTCGGCCCCCACAGCAGTAAAAAAATGCGCGATACCTTTGCCGAACTCATCAATGGCAATCCGCGCAACTATATCGCCCAGCCGACCCTGAGCCTGTCCACGGCACCGACGTTGATCGACGGGGTGCGGCCGCAGCCGCGGCATCTGGATCTGCGCCCGTTTATCCTCCAGGGCAAATCCATGTACTGTACCACCGGTGGCCTGACCCGGGTGGCGATGAAACAAGGATCGCTGGTGGTGAACTCCTCCCAGGGAGGCGGCAGCAAAGATACTTGGATTGTGGATATGGAGAAGCACTGATGCTTTCAAGAGTTGCTGAAAGAGTATACTGGACGGCCCGATATCTGGAGCGGGTCGAGAATACCGCCCGGTTACTCAGTGTCTTTAACAGCCTGCTGTTGGATTTGCCGCGCGGTGTGGATCTCAACTGGTATAACCTGGTGATTATCACCGGCTCCGAGGAGGACTTTAACAAACGCTACGAAGTGCGCAGCGAGCGCAATGTGGTTAAGTACATTATATCGGATGCCAAGAACTCATCCTCGGTTATCAATACCATGCGCTGGATTAAGGAGAATGTGCGCACATCCCGGGATGTGGTGCCGATTGAAACCTGGGAGTTGATTAACGAGCTGTACATTTTCGTCCGGCAAAACCTCCAATCCGGCATCAATAAAAGTACCCGCCATGAATTTCTCGATCAGTTGGTGGTGTCCTGTCAGCAGATTGTGGGATTGATGGGTGGAATTATGATTCGCGATGCCGGCTGGTATTTTCTTAGACTGGGCCACAATATCGAGCGCGCGGATATGGTAACGCGCTTTCTGGATGTCGGCGCAGCGGTGATTATGAACGATGACGACAGCCCCAACCGGGAGCAGATTGTGTGGGGAAATGTGCTCAGTTCGGCGAGCGCCGGGCAGGCTTATCTGAAAACCACGGGGTCGCTGGTGAACGGGCCGGAGGTGGTTGAGTTTTTAATCGAAAATCCGTTGTTTCCGCGTTCGGTGCGTTTTTGCCTGTCGGGGGTGAAGGAATGTATCGACCGCCTGCCGCGAAACCGCAAGCTGACGCTATCGGTTAAGGAGGTGCTGGCCCACAGTACCCGGGCGTTTGATTACACCCAACTGGGACAGGAGTTTCGCGATCATTTGAACGAAATCCAGATGCGTATAAGCGGTTTGCACAACGAGGTTTCCGAAAACTGGTTTGCGGTTGAATAAGTTCAATGAAGGAAAGAACATGTCGATTAGAATTGCCATTCACCATGTCACGGAATATGAGTTTGAGCATCAGGTAAAAGTTTTCCCTCACGTGATCAGATTGAAACCCGCTGCCCACTCGCGCACCCATATCCACAGTTATTCTCTGAAAATCGAGCCGAAAGAACACTTTATCAACTGGCAACAGGACCCTTTTGGCAATTTTCTGGCCCGCCTGGTGTTTCCGGAAAAAATACAGAAGCTGAAAGTGGAAGTCGAAGTTATTGCCGATATGACGGTTATTAATCCGTTCGACTTTTTTGTCGAGGACTACGCCGAGAAATATCCGTTTACCTATGACGCTCAGCTTAAAAAGGAATTGGCGCCCTATCTGGAAGTTGTGGAAGCAGGGGAACGACTGCAAAACTGGCTGCGGGACTTTGAGTCCAAAAGTGAAGAGAAAATTGTCGATTTTCTGGTGAGAATCAACAAGACCCTGCAGAGCCAGATCGAATATGGAATCCGCATGGAGCCGGGTATTCAACGTTGTGAGGAAACACTCGAGCAGGCCAAAGGTTCCTGCCGCGATACCGGTTGGCTGCTGGTGCAGCTACTGCGCCACCTGGGGCTTGCGGCGCGTTTTACGTCCGGCTATCTGGTGCAGTTGACTTCAGATCAAAAATCGCTGGATGGCCCCTCGGGGCCGGAGCGGGACTTTACCGATTTGCACGCCTGGTGCGAGGTGTATATTCCCGGCGCCGGCTGGATCGGCCTCGACCCGACCTCGGGACTGCTTGCCGGCGAAGGGCACATCCCTCTGGCCTGTACGCCGGATCCGGTATCGGCGGCGCCGATCGCCGGCGCCACGGAAAAGACCAAAGTGAAATTCCACTACGTCAACGATGTATTGCGCATCCTCGAGGATCCGCGGGTGACTAAACCCTATACCGAGGATCAGTGGCAGACGATCCTGGCGCTGGGTAACAAGGTAGACACCGAGTTGAAGCAACAGGATGTGCGCTTGACCACCGGGGGCGAACCGACCTTCGTCTCCATCGATGATATGGAGTCCGCGCAGTGGAATACCGAGGCTCTCGGCGAGGACAAGCTGCGGCTGGCGAAATCGCTGCTGATCACCTTGAAAGAAAGGTTTGCCCCCGGTGGTTTACTTCACTATGGCCAGGGCAAATGGTACCCGGGCGAAGAGATTCCACGCTGGTCGCTGGGATGTTTCTGGCGTACCGACGGGCAGCCGCTGTGGCGTGAGGCGCAGTGGCTGGCGCGGGTCAGCGAGGATTACGGGCACGATGTCGAAGAGGCGGAACGTTTCTCGTGGTTATTGGCTGAGCGTATCGGTGCGAATCCGAAGCATATACAGCCGGCCTACGAAGACATCCTCTATTATTTATGGCTGGAACAGAAGCAACCCGTCAATGCGGATCTAAAGCGGGCGGATTTAACCGATGAACTGGAACGCAAGCGGTTAGTGAAACTATTGCAGCGCGGCCTCAATGACGTCAGCGGCTATGTGCTGCCACTTGAGTGGGATTGGCAAAACGCCGGCTGGCGCAGCGGCATTTGGACGTTTAAGGCGGATGTGTTGACGCTGATTCCCGGCGATTCGCCGCTCGGCCTGCGACTGCCGCTGGACGCCCTGCCGGAGCCGGAAAGTGTGCACGAGCAGGCGCGGCCGCCAGCCGATCCTTTTGCGCCCAAGCAACCACTGCCGGCGGCGGGTCATGCAAACGATCGTCAGATCTCCAAGCCGGTGGAGGGCCATACCAACCAGCGTCAGTTCACCGAGCCGGCGACGGGCAAGGTGCCGGCCAATACGGTCAGAACGGCGCTGTGTGTCGAAGCCCGAAACGGCAAGCTGCATGTCTTTATGCCGCCGGTTACCCACTTGGAACACTTTGTGAGCCTGGTCGAGGCAATCGAGGACTGTGCCGCCAAACTGCGTATTCCGGTGGTGCTGGAAGGCTATGATCCGCCGCGGGATTATCGCCTCAAAAAACTGCTGGTAACGCCGGACCCCGGTGTGATCGAAGTCAATATTCACCCCGCCTCGAACTGGCAGGAGTTGGTTAGCCATACCGAAACCCTTTATGAAGCCGCCCGCCAATCCCGGCTGGGCTCGGAAAAGTTTATGCTCGACGGACGCCACTCCGGAACCGGCGGCGGCAACCACGTCACCTTTGGCGGTCCGACGCCGGATGACAGTCCCTTTTTGCGGCGCCCGGATCTGTTGATGAGCCTGATCACTTACTGGCAGCATCACCCCGGTCTGTCGTACCTGTTCTCGGGAATGTTTATCGGTCCCACCTCCCAGTCTCCGCGGGTGGATGAAGGTCGCAGCGAAAGTCTTTACGAATTGGAAATCGCCTTCCAGCAATTGCCGCAGGGTGAAATTCCGCCCCCTTGGCTGGCCGACCGTCTGTTCCGCAACCTGCTGGTGGATATCACCGGCAATACCCACCGCTCGGAGTTCTGTATCGACAAACTCTATGCCCCGGGCACCGCTACTGGCCGCCAGGGACTGCTGGAGTTCCGCGGCTTTGAAATGCCGCCCCACGAGCGCATGTCACTGGTGCAGACGTTGTTGCTGCAGTGTCTGATCAGCCGTTTCTGGAGCCAGCCCTACCGCCACAACCTGGTGCGCTGGGGCACGGCGTTGCACGACCGGTTTATGCTGCCGCACTTCGTCTGGGCCGATGTGCGCGATGTGGTCCGGGACCTGAACCAACACGGCTATCCGTTCGATCTGCAGTGGCTGGCGCCGTTTGAGGAGTTTCGTTTTCCTCACTACGGCCGCACCCAGATCGACGATATTCAACTGGAGCTGCGCTGGGCCATAGAGCCCTGGCATGTGCTGGGGGAGGAGGTCGCCAGTTTCGGTACCGCGCGCTACGTGGACTCCTCGTTGGAGCGGCTGCAGGTCAGACTCACCGGGTTGGTGCCCGACCGCTACGTGCTGGCCTGTAATGGCCGTCGCGTCAATTTGTACCCCGCCGGCACCAAGGGTGAATATGTGGCCGGCGTCCGCTACCGTGCCTGGCAGCCGCCGTCGGCTCTGCATCCGACCATCGGCGTTCACACGCCGCTGGTGTTTGATCTGATCGACACCTGGAACGGTAAAAGCATCGGTGGCTGCAGCTACCATGTGTCGCATCCCGGCGGGCGCCACTACCACACCTATCCGATCAACGCGTTTGAGGCCGAAGCCCGGCGCGTGAATCGTTATTTCAGTGGTCAACAGACACCGGGGCGGCTGGAGGAATCGCCCGCAGGCAAGGTGTTGCGGGCGTTTTTCGAGGACAAGCACCCGCCCAGGCCCATGTCGCCACCGATTGAGCAAGTGGACCCTGAATACCCCTGTACGCTGGATCTCAGAAAAGTGCCGCATTAGAAATCCGCGCCTTATTTCCGGGATCGCAGTTTTTCCCGGGGCTGTTAGAATAGGGGGTTCATCTGCACACCGCAGACTCAATGGCGGCCGAGGTCAAGTTTGAAATCATCCATGCAATCGCCCAAGGAACAGCAGGTACAGCGCTGCAAATACCCCAAACCTGTCGGCAGTAACGACGAGGTATACGATCCCAACGGGGAGTTGCGTCCACACTGGCAATATCTGCTGGAAAGCATGGAGGCACTGGGCCGCGACGCCATCCTCGAACGCCAGCGCAAGGCGTCGCGAATCCTGCGCGACGACGGCGCCACCTATAAGATCTACGAAGATCCGGAGGCCAACCAGATCTGGCAGTTGAATCCGATTCCACTGCTGATCGACAGTGAGGAATGGTCCCTGATCGAAGGTGCTATGCTGGAGCGCTCGGAACTCTACAATCTGATCCTGGCGGATATCTACGGGCCCCGAACGCTGCTCAAACACGGCATTATTCCACCGGAGCTGGTGTTTTCCCACCCGGGCTTTCTGCGCCCCTGCCAGCAGTTGAAAATTCCCGGTTCACATCAACTTATTATCCACGCCGTCGATATTGTGCGCAGTCCGCAAGGGGAACTGACGGTGATTGCCGACCGCACCCAGGCGCCTTCGGGCGCGGGCTATGCGCTGGAAAACCGGGTGGTAATGACCCGGGTATTTCCGAGCCTGTTTCGCGACAGCCACGTGCACCGCCTGGCCCATTTCTTTACCCGACTGCGCTTCAAACTCAACGACCTGAACCCCAATGGCGGTGTACCCCGGGTAGTGATTTTGACTCCAGGCGCGTTTAACGAAACCTACTTTGAACATGTCTATCTTTCCAATTATCTGGGCTTTCCCCTGGTACAGGGCAACGACCTGACGGTGCGGGGTGGCTATGTTTGGATGAAGTCTTTGGACGGGCTCAAGCGCGTCGATGTGATTCTGCGGCGGGTTGACGATATCTACTGTGACCCGGTGGAATTGCGGGGCGACTCCCGCCTCGGAGTGCCGGGGATTCTGGAAGTGGCCAGATCCGGCCGGGTGGTGATCGCCAACCCGCTGGGTTCCGGATTTCTCGAAAATCCGGCCCTATACCGGTATCTGCCCGCCATCGGCAAATATCTGCAGGGCCGGGAACCCCGCCTTGGCAGTGTCAATACCTGGTGGTGCGGCGAGAAACAGGACCTGGAATATGTGCTCGATAATACCGCCGATCTGTTTATCAAACCCTGCTACCGCAAGGCCGGCACCTACTCCGTTTATGGGCCGGCGCTGGACGCCACCAAGCTCAACGCCTGGCGCAACAGAATTCGGCGCAACCCCTACCTGTATGTGGCGCAGGCCTATGTGCCCAGCTCCAGTTCGCCGACCTGGCACGAGGGTAAAATGCAGCCCCGGCCATCGGTATTGCGCACCTTTTCCGTGGCGGCGGAAACGGCCTACGCCATGATGCCGGGCGGCTTGACCCGCGTCAGCCTGGACCGCACCGCCAGGGTCGTGTCCAACCAGACCGGCTCGGTTTCCAAAGACACCTGGGTGCTGGCCTCGGAGCCGGAAAAAGTCATCACCTATAAACCCGCGCCCCAGGATGAGGAGCGTTACGGCCTGCACCAGGAGCTGCCCAGCCGGGTGGCGGAAAATATATTCTGGATGGGGCGCTACGCCGAGCGCGCAGAGGCCGCCCTGCGTCTATTGAGAACCGTATTTCTCCAGCTCAACAAGGTCGAACCCCTGCCGCAGCGCAGTTACAGGACACTGTTGCGCGGGTTGACCCAGTTGACCAACACCTACCCCGGTTTTACCGCCGATGATGAGGCCCTGTTCGCCCGCCCGGAGACTGAACTCTACACTCTGATACAGGACCGCAATCGCTTCGGCACCGTGGCCTCCAGCCTCCAGGCCATGCTCAGGGCGGCCGAACAGGTCAAGGAGCAGTTGACCTCCGACACCCAGCGCATTATCAACGACATCGGCGACGAACTGGAGCAGCTCCACAACAGTCTGCAACCGGGCCTGTGGTCGGCGCCGGAGGAAGCCCTGGATCCACTGGTGACTACCCTGTTGGCGCTCTCCGGACTGGTGCAGGAAAGCATGGTCAGGGATTATGCGTGGAGTTTTATCGATATCGGCCGGCGCATCGAGCGCACGATACAAATGATCAGCTTGATACGCTCCTTGTTTGTGCCCTGCTTCGACGCCGAAGAGCAGGAGGTGCTGGTGGAGTCGCTACTGATTACCAACGAGTCACTGATCACTTACCGTCGCCGTTACCGCTGTCAGCCGGACGTGGGCAAGGGGCTCGAAATGCTGGTGCTCGACGATACCAACCCGCGCTCAATACTGTACCAGTTGATCGAGTTGGGGCAGCACATGAAACAACTGCCGGAACGTGAAACCTCCATGAGCCAGCAGGCGAAGCTGATTCTCGAAGCCACCACGGCGGTGCAGCTGTCCGATATCAGAGCGTTGGCGGGGGAAAATGCCAACGGCATCAGAGCACAGCTGGATCAATTGCTGGCGCGGGTTCAGTATCTGCTCGGTGCCGCCTCCGACGCCTTGTCAGACCGTTATTTCGATCATACCGCGGGACCAAAACCCTTGGTCAGAAATGCTTTTTTGCAGGACGATCTATGAAGTACGAGGTACGTCACACCACCCGCTATCGGTACCAGGAAAGCGTCAGTCACTGCTATAACATGGGCTATATCCTGCCCCGAAATACGGACCGGCAAAAGGTGCTCAGAACCCGGGTCAATGTATTGCCGAAAACGGAGCAGGCGGCCATTCGCAGCGATATCTACGGCAATAAGACTTATCATTTTGGTATTGAAAAAAACCATGACCATCTGGAAGTCACCGTTAACAGCCTGCTCGAAGTGCAGGGGGCGGGGGATATCAATCTCGAGTTTGGCAACAGCTGTGAATACAGCAAAAGTCTGCTCACCCGTAGCGGAGCAGCCCAAAGCGAAACTACTCATAGCCAAACTACTCATAGCCAGACAACTCATAGCCAGACAACTCATAGCCAGACATGGGAGACACTGGCGGCGCGGGAATTTATGCTCGACTCGCCGAAACTTAAAGCCAGCCGGGAGCTGGCGGAGTACGCCGCACCCTCGTTTGCCAAGGATTCCCCCCTGTTG
>JARROD010000007.1:0-27051 GCA_037384225.1 Exilibacterium sp. | reverse complement strand
ATCAAAGATATGGGGTAATAATAGTGGGGTAACCACAGGCGCAAAATAGGGGCCATCCTCTGGTTTAAACAGATAAGGGTCGTGCACGAAATAACTTCCGCCCTTTTATCAGTGATAGATAGGGGGGTTCGAGGCGCCCGGATGGCAGCCGGATCGAAGGCACAAATACCCCGATTTATTGAGAAGTTACCAAACAGTGGTGTTAAGCGTTTGATTTAGAATAGAAAAATGGCGGACCGGACGGGACTCGAACCCGCGACCTCCGGCGTGACAGGCCGGCATTCTAACCAGCTGAACTACCGGTCCGCGATGCACTGTGACAGTGGTGGGTGGTACAGGGATCGAACCTGTGACCTACGGCTTGTAAGGCCGCCGCTCTCCCAGCTGAGCTAACCACCCTTAGTCAGGAGCCGCGTATTCTAATGATAAATAATGCTCCGTCAATGCCTTTTTTCAGGAAAATTTCCAGTAATTCCAATTGCTTAAAAGTTCGTCATGGTAGATTTTCAATAACCCGGGCCAGCTACCGCCGGATGGCCACCGGATCGAAGAAACAATAACCCGGTTTGGGCATTAGCCCGCAAAACCCCCGTCTGTGCGGAATCGAAATATGAACCTCGTTGTATGCTGTGCCGTTGGCCGCTGATATAATCTGCACCGCGTCTAAACAGAGGAACTGTGTGTTGAGCCCCAAATTTATTACTACGCTTTTTTTACTGCTGTTTGTTGTCTCCAGCCACGCTGTCGTAGATGTCTATTCATTCGAAAACGAAGCGCGGCGCCTGCGCTATATGACATTTATCGATGAAATGCGCTGTCCCAAATGCCAGAACCAGAACCTGGCCGGCTCCACCTCCCAGATTGCCGTAGACCTGCGTCGTGAGTTGCACCGGATGATCGAAGAGGGCAAGACGGATGAGGAGATCGTCGATTTTATGGTAAGCCGCTACGGCGATTTTGTGCTGTACCGCCCAAAGGTTCAGCAAAATACACTGGTGTTGTGGGGCGGCCCTGTGCTGCTGGCGCTTATCGCCGCGCTGGTGCTCGGCATGATCGTGCGTCGGCGCCGCGTTCCGAAGACGTCGGACGAGGCGACGCTTTCGGACCTGGAGCGGCAGCGCCTTTCCGGAATGTTGGCGAGCGGCGACCGGGCTAAATCTGAAACCACAAGTCGTTGAGGACTAATTTATGACCGAGAAGGGTTGTCTCATAACCTTGGCGCGTGCACGCAAAATTGACGCTATTGTCCGGGGGCTCGCTTGATGACTGAGCTCTGGTTGAGTTTGCTGACGTTTGCGGCGCTGGCTGTACTTTTTATCATCTGGCCATTGGTGCGAAGCCGGTCGCCGGCCGACGTTATTCAGCGGGAACAGGCCAATGTGGCGCTGTACAAAGAACACCTGGCCGATTTGGATACCTCCCGGGAACTGGGCGATATCGATGAGGAACAGTACCGGCAGTTAAAGTTGGAGCTGGATCGCTCACTGTTGGACGACGGTGGTGCCGCTGAGTCCGAACGCCGGTTTTTTGCCGGCGGCAAACCCTATTTGATTGCGCTGGCTGTGCTGGTGCCGCTGGGATCGGTCCTGTTTTATCAGCACAACGGCGCCGCCGGCGATTGGGAAATCCAGCAACTGGAAAAGGCCAAATTTGAAGCGCAAAAACAGGCCTATCAAAATAAACAGCGCCCGGATACCGGCCCGGCCAGAGCGCTGGCGGAAAAACTGCAGGAGCGACTGGAGTCGCAGCCTGAAAACCTCCAGAACTGGTTTTTACTGGCCCGCACACTAATGGA
Source organism: Exilibacterium sp. (assembly GCA_037384225.1). Taxonomy (GTDB): domain Bacteria; phylum Pseudomonadota; class Gammaproteobacteria; order Pseudomonadales; family Cellvibrionaceae; genus JARROD01. The sequence continues at coordinate 25,256 of JARROD010000007.1, read as the reverse complement.
AGTGGGTGATTACGGGGAGGCAGCCAACGCCTATCGGGAAATTTTGCATCGCGACGCCGGTTCCAGTTCCGGTCGTGTTATGGGTGAGCTGACCCAGGCGATGTTTATGGCCGCCGGAAACAAGGTGACGCCCGAGGTTCAAAAACTGCTGAAACAAACCCTGGCGATCGAACCCGGTAACGCCACGGCTCTGGGGCTGGCCGGGGTCGATGCCTTCGAGGCCGGTAGCTACCAGAAGGCCATCGGTTACTGGGAGCGGGCGCTGAAAGCCGTGGGTTCCAACGGCGTAGGGGCTTCATCGCTGAAAGGGGGTATCGAGCGGGCGAAAAAGGCAATGCGTGAAGCAGGCTTGGAGCCGGACTCCGAGCTGGCCGAAACTAAAGCTGCGAAACCGGCTGACGGCAAGGGCAAGGGCAAGGGATCGCAGGTCACCGTCAATATTTCGCTGGGTAACGAGGTGCCAAACGCCGCCGACCAGGTGGTATTTGTCTACGCGAGAGCCTGGAAAGGTCCCAAAATGCCGCTGGCGATTCAAAAACTGAAAGCGGCCGATCTGCCCAGCAAAATTGTGCTGGATGAATCCATGTCCATGGCGCCCGGTATGACGCTGGCGGCGTTTCCGCAAATCGAACTGGTGGCCCGGCTTTCGCAGAGCGGTGCTCCCACGCCGCAACCCGGCGACTGGCAGGCGACGCAAGGGCCAATCCGGTTGGCGGATCTATCCGAAGAGGTGGCGCTGGAAATCAACACCCAGATTCAATAACGGTTTCGTACAGTCATTCGGCGGCTTTGCGGAGAGCCGCCGTTATCAAAAATGATTTGACCGTCACCGTCACACACAAAATATCCTTTCATCTGTCAATATAGACGCCATCCCTAGTTGTCCGCGGGTAATGTATTTAAGTAACAATTCCCTTCTGTCAATTGGTGTCATTGCGCCTGCAACCGTGTAGAATCGCCCAAATTGCTTTTGCCATACCCCGAGGCCGTTCAGAGGGATACGGGTAATATGGTTTAAAATATATATAAATCAAACAGTTACCTATTGTTTATCGGATATGAATGGGCGAATCTAATTCATGCGGCTAAAGTGTATTAAGCTGGCTGGTTTTAAGTCATTTGTCGACCCCACGACTGTCTCTTTTCCCAGTAATCTCGGCGCGGTGGTGGGACCCAATGGTTGTGGAAAGTCCAATATTATTGATGCCGTGCGCTGGGTAATGGGAGAGTCATCCGCCAAAAACCTGCGTGGCGAATCAATGACCGACGTCATTTTCAATGGCTCCGGTGGTCGCAAACCGGTGGGGCAGGCGTCGATTGAGCTGGTCTTTGATAACAGCGACGGCTCGTTGGTCGGCGAGTACGCCAGTTACGCCGAAATCTCGGTGCGCCGTAAAGTCACCCGCGATGGCCAGAATAATTACTACCTGAACGGCAATAAATGCCGGCGCCGCGACATCACCGATATTTTTCTCGGCACCGGCCTGGGGCCGCGCAGCTATGCCATTATCGAGCAGGGTATGATCTCGCGGTTGATCGAGGCGAAACCGGAAGAACTGCGGGTCTATATCGAGGAGGCCGCCGGGATCTCCAAATACAAGGAGCGCCGCCGCGACACTGAAAACCGTATGCGCCGCACCCAGGAAAATCTCGAGCGCCTCACGGATATTCGCGAAGAGCTGGAGCGCCAGCTGTCACGCCTGGAGCGTCAGGCCCAGGCGGCGGAAAAGTATACAGAACTGAAAAAAGAAGAGCGCCTGCTGCGGGTGCAGTTACAGGCGCTGCGCTTTCGGACTCTGGACACTCAGTCAAAAGCCAAGCATGAGACCATCCGCGAGCTGGAACTCCACGTCGAATCCTTTGTGACGGACCAGGTCGGCAAGGATGCACAGATCGAAAAATACCGTCTCCAGTACACTGAACAGGGGGATAAGTTCAATGAGGTACAGGGGCGATTTTATGCCGTGGGAGCGGATATCGCCCGCGTCGAGCAGAGCATCCAGCACGCCCAGGAACGCGCCCGCCAGTTACAGGCCGACCTCGAGCAGACCGATCGCGATTGCCGGGAAGCGGAAGAACACCTGCTGACCGACACCCGCAAAGCGGAGGGTTGGGAGGCGGAGCTGCTGGAAATCGAGCCGGAACTGGCGTTGAACAAAGCGGCGGAAGAGGATTCAGGCGCCGCTCTGGTGAGTGCCGAAGAAGCCATGCAAAGCTGGCAGTCGGAGTGGGACACGTTTAACCAGCGTGCCGCCGAGCCGCGGCAGAGGGCCGAAGTCCAGCAGTCCCGTATTCAGCACCTGGAGCAGGTGCAACAGCGCCTGCTTGAACGCATCCGCAAGCTAGAGGAAGAAAAATCGCAACTGACTGCCGGACCGGCGGAAGAGGAAATCGGGGTTTTAACGGAACAACTGGCGGAACTCGATTTAGAGGCTCAGGCCAGGCGCACCCGTACCGACGCCCTCAACGAAGAACTCAGCGCGCTGCGCGATGAGAATGACCGGCGCTCCCGGGAACTGGACGAAGTGCGCGGCCAGCTGCAGACCATGCGCGGTCGCCACGCCTCCCTGGAGGCGTTGCAACAGGCGGCGCTGGGGGAAAAGAGCGCGGCGGTGAGCGAGTGGCTGGAGCAGCAACAATTAGCGGATAAACCCCGGCTGGCCGAAAGCCTGGAAGTCAGTGACGGCTGGGATAGCGCCGTTGAAACGGTGCTGGGCAGCAGTTTGCAGGCGTTGTGTACCGACAGTCTGGACGCTGTCGCCGCCGTGCTTAGCGGTCTGGAGCAGGGTGAGTTGATGCTGCTGGACACCCGCGCTCCGATAGCGGCTCCCGGCGCTGATGCCCGGGGACTGCCACTGTTGCGGGAAAAGATATCATTGCGCCCGGGGGCCGATCCCGTCGATGTTGGCGCCTTGACCGACGGCATTTATATCGCCGAGGGCCTGCCTTCCGCACTGGCCATGCGCGCGCAGCTGCACGCCCGGGAATCGGTGATCACCAAAGATGGCGTGTGGCTTGGACCGAACTGGTTGCGGGTTTCGAAAGACACTGATACCAGTTCGGGAGTCATCGCCCGAGGCCAGGAATTGGAGCAGTTGGTGGATTCTATTGCCGCCAGCGAAACCCGGGCGGCGGAACTCAGCAAGGAGCTGCAAGACGGCCAGGAGACCGCCAAAGCGCTGGAAAGTCAGCGCGAAAGCCTGCGTGGCGAAGCCGATGAAATGAACCGTCGCTACGGCGAGATGCGCTCCCAACTGAGCGCCAAACAGGTTCGGGTGGAACAGATATCTGTGCGCCGCGAGCGGGTGCTGGGTGAAATTAGTGAAGCCCGCGAACAAATGGCGCAGGAAGGGGAAAGCCTGTCGGAAGCGCGGATGATTCTGCAGGAAGCGATCGAAGCCATGGCCAGCGACACCGATCAGCGCGAACGGCTGCTCAACCGGCGCGACCAGATACGTTCGGATCTGGACCAGGCCCGCCAGCGCGCCCGCCACGACAAAGACCGCGAGCATGAGCTGGCCATGCGCCATCAATCGGTGAAAACCCAACTGGATTCGATACGCCAGGGCATAGGGCGCCTGCGCGAGCAGACCCAGCGGTTGCAGGAACGCCGCGAACACCTGCAGGCGAGCCTGGGAGAAAACCGCGACCCCATCGAAGCCCACAAAATCGAGCTGGAACAACATCTGGAGCGCCGGGTGGAGGTGGAAACCGAACTGGCGCAAGCCCGTCGCGCGGTGGAAACCGTGGAGCAGGAGCTACGCAAAGTCGAGCAGGAGCGCAGCCGTGCCGAGCAGAGCCTGCAGGGGGTACGCGGGCAGCTGGAACAGGCGCGATTGGAGGCCAAAACGCTGGATGTGCAGCGCTCCACGCTTGAAAAGCAGGTCACCGAGGAAGAATTCGATCTGGCCGAACTGCTGGGGCAGTTGCCTGAGGACGCCCAGGAACAGCCTATGGAAGACGAACTGGAACGCATCGGCAACCGTATCAGCCGTCTGGGCGCTATTAACCTGGCGGCTATCGATGAATACAAAACGGAAGCTGAGCGCAAAGACTACCTCGATCGCCAGAATTCGGATCTAATTGAAGCCCTGGAAACGCTTGAGAACGCCATCAAGCGCATTGACCGTGAAACCCGCACAAGATTTAAGGAAACATTCGATCAGGTCAACAGCGGGCTGCAGGAGTTGTTTCCCAAAGTCTTCGGCGGCGGCCATGCTTATCTGGAACTGACCGGCGAAGACTTACTGGACACCGGCATCGCCATTATGGCGCGCCCGCCCGGTAAACGTAATAGTACCATTCATCTACTTTCCGGCGGTGAAAAGGCCCTCACCGCGATCGCTCTGGTATTTTCCATTTTTCGTCTCAATCCGGCACCTTTCTGTATGCTCGACGAGGTGGATGCGCCGCTGGATGATGCCAATGTGGGCCGTTACGCACGCATGGTTGAAGAAATGGCTGCCCAGGTTCAGTTTATTTATATAACACACAACAAGATTGCCATGGAGATGGCGCACCAGCTTTTGGGTGTAACCATGCACGAACCTGGTGTGTCACGGCTGGTGACCGTGGATGTAGAAGCAGCGGCGGAACTGGCCGCAGTTTAAATTAGGACTGTTGATAGTCTAAAATATGCCTAAAGTGCATAAGAGTAAGCAATAATTTAGCCCGGTGATGCATGAACTCAATATTGACTGAACGGTGTTTTAAGTGAACAACGTTGAATTAATTTTTTCTGTGTAAACATTGGTTGTATTGGCTTATGCGGCCCGGGAATTAACTTAAGAATTTGGAGGCATGGTAACCAATGGATATTGCTATGCATGAATGGTTGACCGTTATTATTGTGTTGTTAATCGTCGGCATTTTGCTGGACGGTTATCGGCGTATGCGTCAATCCCGTAAAAACAGCTTGCGTATGTCACTGAGCATGCATCGGGGAACGCAAAGAGAAGAACTGGAGGACTACGGCAGTGAGCTGCCCAGTGGTGGGGCTCGTGTCGTGCATAGGAATGGTGCGAACAGAAACAACAGAAACAACAGAAACAACAGCCATCGAGACGATAGTGACTGCGGTAACACTGATCTGGATGTTGGTCGACGTGATCCGCAGGTGGTACAGAAACAGAATCATCCGGCGCCAGCCGAAGCCGCGATGGGCAAGGGGTGTACCGCCAGGGCTCCCGAGCAGGTAAAGCTAAACCTGGGAGAATCGGTGCCGATGCTGATGGAGTCCGTGGCCGGGGGAAAAGCCGAAAAGTCGGCACTTGATACGCCGGCGCCGGAACAGCGCATCGAGCCAAAAATTAACGAGGACTTCGCCGCATTCGACACCGACGTGGTGGAGGCGGCCGACGAGAATGCTGTTTCCGAATTAAACCAGGCGCGCACCGATGCGGTAGTGTCCGGGCAGGTAAATGCCGAGTCCAATACCAAACGGAAGCCGGCCATTAAAACGGATGCGGTGGAAGATAACCCCGAAAAACCCAAAAAACAGCCGTCAAAATCACAGCCGGAGCCTTCGGCCGATGTCGAGGAAGTCCTGGTGATGAACATCATGGCGCCGCAAGGCCAGCGCTTTAACGGCGTTGATCTGCTCGATACCGCGCTTATCTGCGGTATGCGTTTCGGTGCCATGAATATTTTTCACTGTCACGAGGACGCCGATGGGGAGGGTGAGGTTCTGTTCAGCATGGCCAATATGGTTGTGCCTGGCACATTTGACCTTCACGCCATGGAGGCGTTTGAAACGCCGGGCGTCAGTCTGTTTTTAACCCTGCCGCTGGAGGCAGACAGCCTGAGGGCGTTCAATCGCATGGTGGAATCTGCAGACGTATTGTGTAAAAAACTCGGTGGTGAATTGAAAGATGAAAACCGCAGTGTAATGACGCTACAGACAATCGAGCACTGCCGCCAGCGCATCAAAGAGTTTGAACGCAAACAGCTATCAAGGGCGCCCGCCTAGCACCGTATAAAGACTACACATGCCGCAACCACAAGAAGAAATCAACTCACTCAAAGAACAACTGAATTATCACAACTACCGTTACTACGTTTTAGATGCGCCGGAAATCCCCGATGCCGAATACGACCGCCTGATGCGGCGGTTGCAGAAACTGGAAGCGCTCCACCCCGACTTGGTTACGGCGGACTCGCCCTCCCAGCGGGTAGGTGCCGAGCCGCTGCCGGCGTTTACCCAGGTTCAGCACGAACTGCCGATGCTGTCGCTGGAAAACGCTTTTGATGAAGAAGAAATGCGGGACTTTAACCGCCGCATCTGCGACCGTCTTAAAGACCACAGCGATATCGAATACGCCTGTGAACCCAAGCTCGACGGTATTGCGGTCAGCCTGCTTTACCGCGACGGCGAACTGGTGCGCGGAGCGACCCGCGGCGACGGCACTACAGGCGAGGATATTACCGCCAACGTACGTACCATTCCCTCGGTGCCCCTGCGGTTGCTGAGCACAGGCTATCCTTCCACGCTGGAAGTGCGGGGCGAGATTTATATGCCCAAGGCGGGTTTCGAGGCGCTCAATGCCAGGGCCCGGGAAAAAGGGGAAAAGACCTTTGTCAATCCCCGCAACGCCGCCGCCGGCAGCCTGAGGCAGCTCGACCCCCGTCTTACCGCCGAGCGGCCACTGCAGTTATGTGTCTACAGTGTCGGGCTGGTGGCGGACGGCGATTTGCCGGAGCGCCACACGGATATCCTCTACGCCCTTAACCGCTGGGGTTTGCGCATTAACAAGGAAATGGCGGTGGCGGAAAATATCGATGCCTGCCTGGCCTATTACCAGCGCCTGTCCGCCAAGCGCCCAGACTTAGAATACGATATCGATGGCATCGTGTTTAAAGTCAATCAGCGTCGCCTGCAGGAACAGCTTGGGTTTGTCTCGCGCGCGCCACGCTGGGCGATTGCCTACAAGTTTCCGGCCCAGGAGGAGGTGACACGGTTATTGGATGTCGAGTTTCAAGTCGGGCGCACCGGTGCGGTGACGCCGGTGGCGCGTTTGGAGCCGGTGTTCGTCGGCGGGGTCACGGTTTCCAACGCGACGCTGCACAACCGCGATGAAATTGAGCGCCTGGGTGTGGTGATTGGCGATACCGTAGTGATACGCCGCGCCGGCGATGTGATTCCCCAGGTGGTTTCCGTGGTGGTCGAACGGCGCCCGGCGGATGCTCAGCCGATTGACTTTCCCGAGCACTGCCCTGTGTGCGGTTCACCGGTGGAGTCGGTTCCCGGTGAAGTGGTGGTTCGCTGTAGCGGCGGGCTGGTGTGCGCGGCGCAGCGCAAAGCCGCCATCATTCATTTTGTGTCGCGAAGGGCTATGGATATCGACGGGCTGGGTGAAAAACTCGTCGAGCAGTTGCTGGACTCGGAATTGGTGCATTCGGTGGCTGATCTCTACCATCTGCAACACGAGCAGTTGGCGGCGCTGGAACGCATGGCGGCGAAGTCGGCGGACAATCTGCTGGCGGCGCTGGAAAAGAGCAAATCCACCACACTGCCGCGTTTTCTTCACGCCCTGGGTATTCGCGAAGTTGGCGAGGCCACAGCGCGCAATCTGGCCATGCACTTCGGCAGTCTCGAAGCGCTGGCGGCCGCCGATGAAGAGCAACTGCAGCAGGTCGCCGATGTGGGGCCGGTGGTGGCGCATTTTGTTGCGGAGTTTTTTCAGCAGCCGGACAATTTGACAGTGATTGATGCGCTACGCAAGGTGGGTGTGCACTGGCCAAACATCGAGGTCGAGAAAAAAGCGCCGGCGGCGCTGGAAGGTGTGACGTTTGTTCTGACCGGAACACTGGAAACCATGTCGCGCAACGATGCAAAAGCGTTGCTGGTGGATTTGGGAGCCAAAGTGGCGGGCAGTGTCTCGGCGAAAACCGATTATCTGGTAGCGGGGCCGGGAGCGGGTTCAAAACTGACCAAGGCCAGGGAACTCGGCGTGGAGATTATGGATGAAGATGCGCTGTTAACATTATTGAAAACCCATGGGGTTTACCCCAGTGAGTAATTTCTAACCGGTCCAGCTAGCGCCGGACATCCGCCTGACACTGTGCCGACCCCGGTTATAGAGAAGTTACACGGTGTTGAATAACGCTTTGGGTATATAAGGTATTTTTGATTAATATTGGGTTCAGGTCGGCTGGGATACATTGACAAGACTGAAAAACTGAAAGCGAAGTCTCGTCGATAGAGGGGAAACAGTGGTAGCGTTAAGAATAATTGTAATCCTTATCATTCTGGGCAATCTTGTCGGTTGTGTCACTTCTCCACCGAGTCGGGTGGACAATGTTTGCCATATTTTCGATGAAAAAAGCGGTTGGTATAAGCGAGCCAGGAAATCCCAAAGCAAATGGGGCTCGAGGATACCGGTGATGATGGCAATACTTCATCAAGAGTCTCGGTTTCAGCCCAAAGCGCGCCCGCCTCGCACCACATTTTTGTGGATATTTCCGGGGCCGCGGTTGAGCAGCGCCTACGGTTTTCCCCAGGCCAAGGACGAAACCTGGGACTGGTATAAAAAGGACAGCGGCAACTGGGGTGCCGACCGGGACGACTTTGAGGATGCCGTGGACTTCGTCGGGTGGTATAACCTGCAGAGCAATAAGCGCAGCGGCATCGCCCTTAATGACCCGTATCATCTTTATCTCGCTTACCACGAAGGCCACGGTGGTTTCAATCATCGCAGTTTTAAAAGTAAGAAATGGTTGAAGCGAGTCGCGAAAAATGTATCCGCCCGCTCCCGTCTCTATGGCCGTCAGTTGCAGGGGTGTCGAGAACGCCTGGAAGACGATGGCTGGTGGTTTTTTTAATGCTGCTATAGAAGGAGCGAAGCGGTCCTGGGCCGAAAATTTATGCAATGATAGGGTAACGTGTTGGTTTCCGAAAAAAGTGCCCTCAGGGACCGTTTGGTTTGAGGGCGACAAGCCGTATCTAGGGAACCTCGGATTATTGAGGTCAAAGAGAATACTAGTCATCGAATGCTAAAATTAGTACTGCATGAATCTGTATAAAATTATTTACGCTGTTTTTAAAGCTCTCGATTAAATTGAAATCTTTCACCTCTCCCGTTCATCTGTAAATAGGGTAAACCCTTATGCACTTTTTGGACGCAATATTTTGAAAATAGGTTAAAAATTTTTAGAAGTAAATAATTGGTCAAACACGACGGTGACTCAGTCTACGATTGACTTACCTGTTGTGGATGCTGTTTGAGTAGAAAGCCATTAGCGTTTGAGCAGAAAACCCTTAGTTTTCAGCTTCACACTTGAGTGGCCACAGTCAATACAGAAAAGCATTGCATAAAATTGATTGTGCCCTTAAAGCTTCCGGATTAAAAAAATTGCGTACAGAGAGTTGGGTTGATTCCGTTTTCCTGAGCACGTTTTACACTAAGAATAAAGTTTTGGAAATATAATGGCTGAAAAACGGTTGCCAGAAAAATATTTTCAACTTAAAAGTTTCGAAAAATTAAATAAAAATTTTTAAACGTATTTTTTATACCTGAAACTCATGCGCTTTGGGTATGATTTCATACAAAAAACTTTAGGCCTCATTCAGTGTTTGTTCCTGATCGGTTGGAGTCGTTGGTATATGAGCTGGCGTGCTTTAAGAGCAGTAACAGCATCGTCCGGTTGTTAGAGCACGGGTATGGCGTTTATTGAGCCGGCGCGGCAACAATGTTGCGAAGCATTTTCTTGTTATGGCGTTGCAGTAGGGAGGGGCAGTGGGGCAGAGCGTATAGAAGTAAATGATAGTGCCGGCTTTTCATGGTAGGGGACTGGATGGTTAATGGTGTTTGGCTGGTTAAAAAAAGCACAAGCTTTCAATTAAAACTGGAACGGTTTGTTTATAAAATAACTCAATCAGTAAAAATCATAAAGTTGAACGGGCATAAAAATAATAATCTACAGGTAATAGTCACAAGTTTAAGCAGAAAATATTTTGTGATGTGGGAGCAATAGAATTCTATTACGGGTTCACATCAAAATCGATAATAAATAAGTCTAAAAAACGGATCTGGCTAACAGTTTGGCTTTCCCCCCTTTGTTAAAGTTTCGCCATCGCTCAATCGGTGAACGAGTAGATAGACGATTATTTTTTTCTCTTTCATAACATACGGATACTCGCATAAATAAAACAGGTGGATTATGCATAGCGCTCCAAAACTGAGTTGTATTGGTGAAAACCTCATAGCGTTACGTCACATTGTCTCGCAGTGGGTACCACGTTGTCTGCGGCGCCCGGTGCTGGCTCTGACGTTTGTGGCTCCACTGTTGACGACAGCGTGTAATGTCGATATAGCAACGGATGCCCAGTCTCTGGATACAAGCCAGGTAATAGATACCAGTACCTCCTCAGACGATGATTCCACCGGTGGAACATCCACGACGCGGGATAAAACGACGGATGACAATCAAACTGATGTAACAGGTGTAACAGGTGTAACAGGTGTAACAGGTGAGAGCGACTCAAGTGGTGTGGCTGTAGAAGGGAGCAATGATGAGCAAACAGATGTGCAGGATTCTGTCGACGACACGACCGATGTAACGGGAGACACTGTCGTGGATGAGGAACCTGTCGAACAAGCCTTGTTGTCGACAACACTGAACTGGGTCATTCCTACACAGCGAGAAAATGGCTCGGTCCTGGATGTGTCTGAGATAGATGGCTACGAGATACTGTATAAGAAAGTTGGCGACGAGATTAATTATTCCCTGATGATTGATGACGCCAGTGTGTCAACCTATGTCCTGGAAGATCTGGCTGCTGGTGAATACGAATTTAAGATTGCATCCTACGATACCGATGGAGTGTACAGTGATTTTAGTAGTCCTATCTATAAATCACTGAATTAACCCTCTTGTTAAGTGTTGAATTGTTGTTTTGTTGTTTTGTTACTAACCTTTTGCAGACTGACGGCGACCGCCATAGTCTGAGTCCTTTACAGCTCCCTGTGTTCAGCGAGCTGTTTTTTTAATTCAGTATGCGACTGCCGTTACAGTATTCCGTGTACGTTCCTTAGTGGTCGCATAGATATATCCAAACGCTTTGGGCATATCTGTCCGCCTTCCACACAACCAGTGTAGCGCCCTATATAGGGGCAAAACTCTAGACACGGCGACAGTCGCGCGTTATTAAGTCGTTACACTTTGGGTATAACCGATCTGAAACGCAATAATCTCTGCAACATTGGGGTAAAATAGCCTCAGCGTTGACCCTATCGTTGAATCAATGTGCAGCAATTGCAATGCTGTGACAGAGCAGAGAGAGATCAATGAAAAGCGTAGAAAACAACCTCTATAGGATATTTGAACGTCATTTTCCCGAATCTCGCGAGGCCGTTCTAATCGATGCCGGCGGGGGGGAAAGGTATACCTATGACGACGCCGAAACACAATCCGCTCTCCTGGCGCAATATTTTACATCCCTGGGACTCGAACCCGGCGACCGCATCACCGTGCAGGTGGAAAAATCCCCTCAATTCCTCTGGCTTTACCTCGCCTGTCTGCGTGCCGGGCTGGTGTTTCACCCTTTAAACACGGCTTATCAGCGCGCCGAACTTGAATACTTTATTGCCGACGCCGAACCCGCTGCGATAATCTGTGACACTAAAAAACTGCCCCTGTTCACAGAACTCGCCGCCGGCATCAGGCACCTTTTCACACTCGATAGCGACGGTACCGGCAGCCTTTTTCAGTCCTGCCGGGACAGTGTGCGGGAAGGGCAGATCGCCCACGGCTTTAGCACCCGGGCGCTGGAGCCCGATGCACTGGCCGCGCTGCTGTATTCCTCAGGCACCACTGGACGCCCCAAGGGTATTATGCTGTCGCATCGCAACCTCGCCGCCAATGCCGAGGTCCTGGTCCAGGCCTGGGGCTTTACCTCCGCGGATCGTCTGTTGCACGCCTTGCCGGTATTTCATGTACACGGTCTGTTTGTGGCTATTGGCTGTGTGTTGGCCAGTGGCGCCTCCCTGGTTTGGCTACCCAAGTTCGATGTTGCCCAGGTACTTGAGCGTCTCCCTGATGCAACCGTGTTTATGGGGGTGCCGACCTTCTACACCCGGCTGCTGCAGGCGCCGACTTTCAGTGCCGGGCTGGTGTCCGGAATGCGGCTGTTTATCTCCGGTTCGGCGCCGTTATTGGCGGAGACGTTCAATGCCTTTAAGGCCTGCACCGGGCATGTCATTCTGGAACGCTACGGGATGACGGAAACCAATATGAATACCTCAAACCCACTGCGTGGAGAGCGCAAACCCGGCACAGTGGGCATGCCGCTACCGGGAGTGGAGGTGAGGGTGGTGGATGAGAATGGCAAGGTACTTGGTGATGTTGGAGCGGTCGGCAATTTACAGGTCAAGGGGAAAAATGTTTTCCGCGGTTATTGGCGTATGCCTGAAAAAACCGCTGAAGATTTTACCGGAGATGGTTTTTTTAATACCGGCGACAAGGCCAGCATCGACAGCGATGGTTATGTAACCATTGTCGGACGCTCCAAGGATATGATTATCAGTGGTGGTTTAAATATCTATCCCAAAGAGATCGAAGCGGTTATCGATAAGATCGACGGGGTGGTCGAGTCCGCGGTCATCGGCGTTGAGCACCCCGATTTTGGCGAAGGCGCGGTGGCTGTAGTGGTTGCGCAGTCGGCGGAAAAACTGGCTGCCGATGACATCATCACACGGTTAAAGACCTCTCTGGCCGCCTTTAAAGTTCCTAAAAAAGTTGTTTTTGTCGACGAACTGCCGCGCAATGCCATGGGCAAGGTGCAGAAAAATGTTCTTCGCCAGCGCTATGCCGGTTTGCTAAAACTCATCCAATAAACAACCGCGTAATCAGTTAACGCTGGACGAGTCGGATTGAAAACCGGAAAATGTCATTTGGTTACGGTGGGATAAACAAATAGTAACATCTCAATAATCCGGGGTAAGCACAGAGTCAGGTGGATGGCCGCCGGATCGAAGGCACAAAGACCCCGGGTTATTGAGAAGTTACAAATACAGTAGGTAATATGTTGTTTGGTAAAAGTCGTAAAAACCGCTCAGTGGTTACGACCAGTCTGCTGGCGGGTGGGTCGTTTGTGGCGTTGGCCGTTTGGGGATGGGATCTGCCATTGAGCACCGTGGGCCAGTTCCTGTTGATTAGCCTGGTCTGCCTGGTAGCGATTATTCTCGTCGCGGCGGTGGGGGTTGGAACCGTTGTCGCTGTTAAAAAATTCTTTCGTCAGCCATAAATGGCGAATTGTCTATCCAGAGCGCCGGATGTCGCGTGCTTTGATTGCGTTTGTCAATGAGTGATCATACTAACTATGCTTATTACGGACATAACCAGTGTTTCCTCAACCTACGCAAAATCCCTGCTACAGGCTGCTGCACAGCAGGGGTGTGATGTCGATGCCATACTGCGGGAGTTGAACATTTCCCGGGCCGAAATCGACGATGAACTGCGATTTTCCGCTGCGAAGTATGGCCAGTTATACCAGCGCGTCATGTGGGTGATGCAGGATGAATGTTTCGGTATGTTCAGCGGCGGCAAGGTTCCGCTGGGGGCATTTCGGCTTATGTGTTTAACGGTTTTGCACTGCACGGATTTGCAACAGGCTATTGTTCGGGCTGGGGAGTTTTCGGAAATCTGTCGTGGTATGCGGGTTCGCTCCCGGCTTGAAGTGGACACCGAACAGACTGAAAAGCCCCTGGCGCGAGTGAAAATGGCGCCGATCAAGACGCTGACGGAAAGCGAGTTTCAGCGTCTTCAGGCCACGACCAGCCCCAATCGGATTCGCACGTCACTGGCAGTCTGGCACCGTTTCAACTGCTGGTTGATCGGATGTGAAATCCCCCTGGGCAGTTTGCATTTTACGTTTCCCTGCCCGGAAGAGTTCAAAGTGCTGGCGGAGTCCTATCCCGCCAGCCTGAAGTTTGATCAGACTTTTAATGGGTTTGAGTTTCCGGCGGAGTATCTCGACTACGCTATCGTCCAGGACCAGGAAACCCTGATGGATTTCCTGCGTACCGCGCCTTATCACCTGGTCATCAATGATTACGCGCAAAATACGGTGAAAGCAAAAGTGCGGGCGATACTGTCTAAGGATGTAAGCCACACCATGCCAAGCGCCGAGGAAGTGGCTTCGCGTCTGAATCTGTCTGTGACCAGTTTGAGGCGCAAGTTACAAAGTGAAAGCACCTCTTATCAAAAACTCAAGGACGAGTGTCGCATGGAGGCTGCATTCCACTATCTCGGCTGTCCGGATTTTACCAACAGCACTATTGCCCAGCGCCTGGGCTTTGATGAGAGCAGCGCCTTTTTTCGCGCTTTTAAAAAATGGACCGGCGTTACACCCGGGGAATATCGAAAGGGGTTGCAGCAGCCGTGCCGGTGACTGAACGGCCAGATAGGTTGCCGCCCGCTACCGATTGGGCGCGCCGGCCGGCAAGTACCGGGCCGGGAGCGGATCGGCAGATCCCCTGGCCCTGATTTGTCAGCCAATATGGTTGGTTTGGCTATTGAGACAAAACTACTAATCAGAGATTCTCTGTGCATTAAAAAATGCCATAGCTAGAGGTATACATCGGATGAGTGATTATAAAGTTCCGCTACGTGATATTCATTTCGTGCTTTATGACGTTCTGGGATTTGAGCAGCATTACCAAAATACACCGAATTGTGCAGATGCCTCTCCGGATGTGGTTAATGCTATTTTGGAAGAGAACGCCAAATTCTGTGAGAATGTACTGGCGCCGCTGAATAAAGTCGGCGACGAGCAGGGCTGCAAGTGGGAGGACGGCCTCGTCACTACCCCTGAGGGTTTCAAAGAGGCGTACCGCCAATACGTGGAAGCCGGCTGGCCGTCGATGACGCACCAGGTTGAGCACGGCGGGCAAGGGCTGCCGCGTTCACTCGGCGTGGTTCTCAGTGAGGCCGTAGGTGCGGCCAACTGGGCCTGGGGAATGTATCCCGGCCTGTCCCACGGCGCCATGGCGACCATCGCCGAGCACGGCACAGAGGAGCAAAAGGAGGCCTATCTCAGCAAGCTGGTTGAAGGTTCCTGGACCGGCACTATGTGTCTGACCGAGCCCCACTGCGGCTCCGATCTCGGTATGCTGCGCACCAAGGCTGAACCCAATGCGGACGGCTCCTACAATGTTACCGGTACCAAGATTTTTATCTCCGCCGGCGATCATGACATGGCGGAAAATATTGTCCATATCGTACTGGCGCGGCTGCCGGACGCACCGGCCGGCACAAAAGGCATTTCGCTGTTTATCGTACCCAAGTTCGAGACCCGCGAAGATGGCTCTATCGGCGAGCGCAATGGTGTCGTCTGCGGCTCGCTCGAACACAAAATGGGTATTCATGGCAACGCAACCTGTGTGCTCAACTTCGACAATGCCAAGGGCTACCTGATCGGGCCGCCCAACCGCGGCCTGAACTGCATGTTTACCTTTATGAATACCGCGCGCATCGGTACCGCTGTGCAGGGGCTTGCCCACGCGGAAGTCGGTTTTCAGAAATCCCTCGATTATGCCCGTGAACGCCTGCAGATGCGCTCACTGAGCGGCCCGAAAAATCCCGAGGGTCCCGCCGATCCGATTATTGTCCATCCCGATGTGCGGCGCATGTTGCTGACGCAGAAGGCCATTGCCGAAGGCGGCCGCATGCTTATTTACTACACCGCGCAGCAGGCCGACATCGTTACCAACGGCGATCAGGAACAGGCGCAGGCGGCCGATGAAATTCTCAGCCTGCTGACGCCGATTGCCAAGGCATTTCTCACTGAGGTTGGCTTCGAAGCGGCCAACCTCGGGTTGCAGTGCTTTGGTGGCCACGGTTATATCCAGGAGTGGGGTGTGGAACAAAACGTGCGCGATGCCCGCATTTCCATGCTTTACGAAGGTACTACCGGCATACAGGCGCTGGACCTGCTGGGTCGCAAAGTGCTGATGACTCAGGGTGAAATACTCAAGCGGTTTACCAAGATCGTGCACAAATTCTGTAAAGCCCAGGAAGCCAATGCCGATATGCAGGCGTTTGTTGAGCCGCTGGCGGAGTTGAACAAAAAGTGGGGTGAACTGACCCTTAATGTTGGCGGTGCTGCGCTGCAAAATCCCGACGAAGTCGGGGCGGCGGCAGTGGATTATCTGATGTTTTCCGGCTATGTAACCCTGGCTTATTTCTGGGCGCTGGCGGTTGCTGCGGCCCAGGCGAAATTGGCAGCCGGGGAGGGGCCTGAGGCATTTTACCGAGCTAAAATCAGCACTGCGCGCTTCTACTTTGAGCGTATCCTGCCGCGCACCGCCACTCATGAGCAAGCTATTAAATCCGGTGCGGGCAACCTGATGGAACTGGAGGCGGACGCTTTTGCGTTTTAGCAAAGCGTGTTACCCGATGGGAGCGGATGTGCGTACACCAAGCTTGTTGGAAGTTGTCGATCGTCTCAACGAGCGGTTTGACGCTTCCGTGGCTGCCGGTATGAATGAGGTTTATCAGTTTTATATTCCCGACGCAGGGAACTACTACCTCACTATAGCGGACGGCAATTGTCAGTTAAGCCGAGGAGAGTACCGCTCTCCCTCTGTGATATTGTCAATGGATCTCGAGGTTCTGCTCAGTATACTGGACGGTACTTTTAGTGGCATGCAGGCATTTATGTTTGGCAAGGTGCGGGTGCAGGGTGACATGCGTTTGGCTACCAAATTAAGTGAACTGTTTTCCAGTTGAGTGCTGTCAATGTGAACAGCATACCGCAATCGAAATTCGAGTGATCCCATAAAAACACCGCCACATCCGTGGCGGTGTTTTTTTCAACATTTTAATAATTATATAGTTGTGTGGAGGAAAGTTGTCTGTGTTAAATAACAATCGCACTCTTGTAGATCTTGTGGAAGAGGCTTTCAAAAAGTACACTGATAAACCCGCATTTACGTGCATGAAGCAAACCTTGACCTTCGCCGACCTGGACCGCTTGAGTGCCCGGTTTGCCTGCTACCTGCAAACGCAGACAACATTGCAACCCGGCGATCGTATCGCCCTGCAGTTGCCGAACATTTTACAGTACCCGGTAGCCCTGTACGGGGCGCTTCGCGCCGGTTTGATCGTGGTCAATACCAACCCGCTTTACACCGCGCGGGAGTTGAAGCACCAATTGAATGACTCCGGGGCAAAGGCGATCGTGGTGCTCGCCAATATCGCCGATTCGCTGGCAAAAGTGGTCGATGAGACCGGCATCGAGCAAGTGATTGTCACCGAGATAGCCGATTTACACTCCCCGCTCAAGCGCATCCTCATCAACAGTATCGTAAAGTATATAAAAAAGATGCTGCCCGACGTTAGCTTTCGTCGTCAGATCCGTTTCAACGACACCTTGAAACAGGGGGCCTCGGGTGCCTACACCACGCCCAAAGCCGACCCCGACGATGTGGTGTTGCTGCAATACACCGGCGGTACCACCGGCGTCGCCAAGGGGGCGATGCTCACACACCGCAACCAGGTGTCGAACTTTGAACAGATTAAATTGCATATCGCGGGCAAATTTAAAGAAGCGGCCGATACCTATGTCGCGCCTCTGCCTCTCTATCATATCTACGCGTTCAATTTTCATTGCGTCGGCATGGTAGGATTGGGAAATCACAACATTTTGATTCCTAACCCGCGCGATATTGCCAGTTTAATCAGAGCAATAAAGGGCGTTCCGATCACGGGGTTTGTCGGGATCAACACCTTGTTTAACGCATTGGCACGCAGCCCCAAATTCCGATCACTCGATTTCAGCCGCCTGAAGACAACCACTTCGGGCGGCATGGCATTGACTGAAGATACCGCACGAAACTGGAAGGAAGTCACCGGCCATGAGCCTAGCGAAGGCTACGGACTGACGGAAACCTCACCGGTAGTCAGCTCCAATCACCCGGACAGGATTCAGCGTGGCACCGTGGGTACCCCACTCCCGGAAACCGAGTTGAAAATTATCGATGAACAGGGCAATTCACTTCCCGTCGGTACCTCCGGTGAGCTCTGTGTGCGCGGCCCCCAGGTAATGAAAGGCTACTGGCAGCGACCGGACGCCACCGCCGAAGTACTGAGTAAGGACGGTTGGTTAAAGACCGGAGACATGGCGCTGTTGCAGGAAGACGGTTACCTGCGAATCGTCGACCGTAAGAAAGACATGATCATTGTCTCCGGCTTTAATGTCTACCCCAATGAAGTTGAAGATGTCGTGTGCCAGCACCCTCAGGTATTGGAGGCCGCCGCCATCGGCGTTGAGGATGAGAGGATCGGTGAGGTGGTGAAACTGTACGTGGTGACGACCGATAAAAGCTTAACAGCGGAAGAACTGCGCCAGTATTGTCGCACACAGCTGACTGCTTACAAAGTACCCCGTTATATTGAATTTAGAGACGAGTTACCGAAGTCCAATGTCGGGAAAATTCTGCGCCGGGAACTAAAGGAAAAGCAAACGGCTTCAGCGGCGTAAGTTATACCCCATCGTTGCATAAATTTTGGACGCTGAAAATACCGCGCTAATAACGTCTGAGCTCGAAAATTTATGCAACGATGGGGTAAACTATTCCGTGTCTGGTATAGTTTCGGCCCTACGCAGTGTTATGGGGACGAATACATTAAATGGCTCAGGTAGAGAAAGCCGGAACAAAAACAGAGACATCCAGGCCCGCATCCAAAAACGCATTGATTCTCTCGGGCGGCGGCGCTCGAGCCGCCTACCAGGTGGGCGTACTGACTGCCCTCAACGAAATTCTGCCGCCATCGGCCCACAATCCGTTTCCCATCATCTGCGGTACTTCCGCCGGTGCTATCAACGCACTGGCCATCGCCACCCACGCGGGAAGTTTTAATGAAGCGGTGTCAGACCTCAACGGAATCTGGCGCAATATCGCCATCGACCAGGTATTTCGCACCGGCTGGCGCGATCTGGGAAAGGGGATTGCGCGCTTGGGCGCATCGCTGTTCAACCAGGGGGTAGGCCGAACGCCGATCGCCTTGCTGGACAACTCCCCGCTGCGAGCGTTTATTCGCAAAAACATCAGCTTCGATAATATCGACAAGGCGATTGCCGCCGGCGATCTGGAGGCTGTGTGTGTCACAGCCCTGGGCTATACCAGCGGTGAAACAGTGAGCTTTTTTCAGGGGCACTCAGATTTGCAGAGTTGGCGGCGATCGCGCCGGGTAGGGGTTGCTACCCGACTCGGTGTCGAGCATTTGGCGGCCTCCTCGGCTATTCCCAGTATTTTTCCCACCGTGTGGATAGGCCGGGAGTATTATGGCGATGGCGCTATGCGTCAATTGGCGCCGATCAGCCCAGCGCTGCACCTGGGCGCCAACAAAGTTTTTGTGATTGGGGTGAGCGGCAATCGCAATCCGGCCCACTGGGGTAAAAAACATTTGCCGCCCAAGCACTCGCCCTCCATGGCGCAGATTATCGGCCAAATGCTAAACAGTGCCTTTATCGATAGTCTCGAAGGCGATCTCGAACATCTGGAGCGTGTCAATTCTCTGCTGAACCTGATTCCCGATGAACTGCTTGAAGCCGCCGGGATGCCGTTAAGGCCGGTAAAAACACTGGTTATTTCTCCGTCCAAAGAACTGGATAAAATCGCCGGGCGAAAAATCCGCTACCTGCCCAAAAACCTGCGGTTGTTTCTGCGCGCCACCGGGGCGACTGCCAGCGGCGGTGGCGCCGCTGCCGCCAGTTATCTGCTGTTTGCCAAAACCTTCTGTAATGAACTGATCGACCTCGGTTACCAGGATGCGATGTGGGAGCGGGATGCGATCTGCCAATTTTTTGAGGAATGATTTCAATAGCTGAAACCGTTAAAAATGTTAACTGGGTTTGATTTTGCTGCGTAATATAGGCAGGTATGCCGGTGGGACGCCGTATTTGATGGTAGTCTACTAGAATTTTACCCCTACTTTTCCCCCGTAGGGCGATAACAAAGAGGTTGACATACAGTCGATGGTTAACCGGTATATGGGTGCCTTTATGCCCGCATTGATTTTGACGGGCACCACTATTGTACTGCAGTGGCATGCAATTAAATTCTGGGGCAGTGTTGTTGGTACGGGCATTGGTCCGGTATGGTCGATTACGCTGGAGGCGCTGGCGTTGTGGCTGTGGGTGCAGACAAAATCGGCCCAAGGTCAACGCGCTTTGGTGGGGCTGGTGTGTATTGCCGTTATCGCCACTCTGATGAGTTTATTGGGCGCTTTGATGCAAAAGGGGATGCCGCTGATCAAGGAGATTCAAACCCATCTCGGACGGGTGGATGCCTGGGAACTACAAATGGCCTCGAAGCAGCGGGAAGTGGATTCCTACAGGAAAAACTGGATGCAGTCCGTGGAAAACAGTGCGACCCGCAGTGGTTGGCTGGGCAATATCGAAGACAATAAGGCCAGTTTTACAGTGGCGCAGAAAGAACTGGAGCGCATCATCGCTAACAAACCGAGCCTGTTGGCGCTGCTGGATGAAAAGTTACAACTGTTGATGCTGTTACTGGCCTTGATTGTGTTTCAGACCGCGTCGGTGCTGCTGGCGAGGCGTATTGGCGAATGTCTGGTGGCGAACCCTGAGCGCGAAAGTAACCGAGACAGTGGCGGCGAAGATCGAGCAGCGGTCGATGTTCCCTACGCAACCCTGGAGGACGAGGTGGTAATGGGTTACGGCATGGCTAACGACCAGCGCACGGCCAGAAGTGAAATTGGGTACAAAGGGCTGAATAGCAACCGGGAAAAGTCCAGAGTGCTCAATGTCGGGGAACTGGTTGAGCGTTACTTTACCAAAGAGGGGGAACCTGCTTCCAGAACCTCTGAACCGGCAACCGATGACGGGATTGTCGAGACTGGTATTGGAGAGACTGGTATTGGAGAGACCGGTATTGGAGAGACTGGTATTGGAGAGTCCGATGTTAACCGCTTTGATGAGGACAGCGGCGATGATTCTGCGACCGTTGCCAGTGATCGTGTTACGGAACCGGCTGGTAAGTCTTACACCGGAAGTAATTCCTACACGCAAGAATGAAGTCTCCAGTCACCGCGAGATCCCGTTAGCAAACACGTCAGTTTGTTTAGAAATTGCACATTTTTGTGAGCAATCCCCTTCCGTAAAAAAGTTTTCTCTTTCAAAATTTATACTGCGAATGCGCCGTTGGTATGGGCGCTAAATAATTTCGTGTAAGTCAGTACTTTCCGGGTAAAAATAGTTAACAGAAACTTTGCCCGGGACGACAATCTCCTCGATTGCTCCGGGGGTCAGCGTGGTATGAAAAAAATAATGAACAGTGTAAAAAACTGGAAAGTGGAATGTGATGATATTTTGCGGCTTGCGCAATTGGATGGAGTGTTTAAAGAAATTTTCCCTGATCTGATCAGGGAAAAAATGGTTTCCAGCCACAAAGGGATCGCGGCTTATCGGGTCGCGCAGGTAGGTGCGCACCGACTGGAGATCGCCATTGCGACCGCTGTTAAAGGCGATGTCGCCTGTGATCAGATTGTTACGGCGGTTATCCAGTCCCTCAACAGCCTATGGGATCGGGTGGGGGTGCGCAAGCCGGATTATGTGTTCACCCTCCAGGGTAAAAATCAGTTGGCGGGCGGGCGACGGGTCGTTCAGTGCATGACTCCCCGCACCCATGCGAATTACAATCCCGCCGCCTGAAAACCGCCCACGGGCGGTTTCTTTGCTTAGACCGCGACTTCCTGGATTTCAATGGCGGCGATTTTTTTACCTTCGCCGGCGGCTTTCTGATAAGCCTCTATCTCATTGAAATTCAGATAGCGGTAGATCTCACTGCCCATTGTCTGGATATTTTGCGCGTACTGCAAATACTCGGCGGGCGTCGGCAGTTTGCCCAAAATGGCTGCCACCGATGCCAGTTCCGCCGATGCCAGGTAAACGTTGGCGCCGGCGCCCAGGCGGTTGGGAAAGTTGCGGGTGGAGGTGGAGACTACGGTCGCTTTGGGCGCGACGCGGGCCTGGTTGCCCATGCACAGTGAGCAGCCCGGCATTTCCGTGCGAGCGCCCTTGCGGCCGTAGATATTGTAGAACCCTTCCTCCATTAACTGGTGGGCGTCCATCTTGGTGGGAGGGGCCAGCCACAGCCGAGTTGACAGTTCATCGGTGGTGGCGTCGAGCAGTTTACCGGCGGCGCGGAAGTGGCCGATATTGGTCATACAGGAGCCGATAAACACTTCATCGATCTTATCGCCCTGAACGTCCGACAGTAGCCTGGCGTCATCCGGGTCATTGGGGCAACAGACAATAGGCTCCTTAATTTCCGCCAGATCGATTTCGATCACCGCCGCGTATTCCGCGTCGGCATCGCCCTCCAGCAGTTGCGGGTTTTCCAGCCAGCTTTCCATATTCTGCGCGCGCCGCTCCAGTGTCCGCACATCGCCGTAACCCTGCTCGATCATCCAGCGCAGCATAGTGACGTTGGAGGTCAGGTACTCTTTTATGGGGGCTTCATCAAGTTTGATAGTGCAGCCGGCGGCAGAGCGCTCGGCGGAGGCGTCGGAGAGTTCGAACGCCTGCTCCACCTTCAGATCCGGCAGGCCTTCAATTTCCAGGATTCGCCCTGAGAAGATGTTTTTCTTACCTTTCTTCTCCACGGTCAACAGGCCCTGCTCGATGGCGTAGTAGGGGATGGCGTGAACCAGATCCCTCAGCGTAATGCCCGGTTGCATCTGACCTTTAAAGCGAACCAGAACGGATTCGGGCATATCCAGCGGCATCACGCCGGTGGCGGCGGCAAAGGCCACCAGACCGGAGCCGGCGGGGAAAGAGATCCCGATTGGAAAACGGGTGTGGGAATCGCCGCCGGTGCCGACGCTGTCGGGCAGCAGCATGCGGTTGAGCCAGCTGTGGATAATGCCGTCCCCGGGGCGCAGGGCTACGCCGCCGCGGTTCATAATAAAATCGGGCAGTGTGTGCTGGGTCTCGATATCCACAGGCTTGGGATAGGCGGCGGTATGGCAAAAAGACTGCATGGTGAGATCGGCGGAGAAGCCCAGGCAGGCGAGATCTTTGAGCTCATCGCGGGTCATGGGGCCGGTGGTGTCCTGGGAGCCGACCGTGGTCATTCTGGGCTCGCAGTAGGTGCCCGGGCGTACGCCCTCGACACCGCAGGCGCGGCCGACCATTTTCTGTGCCAGGCTGTAACCCTTGCCGCTATCGGCGGGTTGCTCGGGTTTGCGGAACAAGTCTGAGGCACCCAGGCCCAGCGTTTCGCGGGCTTTTTCAGTCAACCCGCGGCCGATGATCAGGGGGATGCGGCCGCCGGCCTGAACCTCGTCGAACAGCACATCGGAGGTGACTCTGAACTCGCTCAGCACGGTGCCGTCTTCGGCGAGTATCTTGCCGTCGTAGGGGCGAACTTCAATCACATCGCCCATATTCAACCGCTCCACCGGTGCTTCGAATACCAGTGCGCCGGCATCTTTCATCGTATTGTAGAAAATGGGGGCCACCTTGCCGCCGATGCAGATGCCGCCGGCGTGCTTGTTGGGAACACCGGGCACCTCGTCGCCGAAAAACCACAGCACCGAGTTGGTGGCTGATTTGCGCGAGGAACCTGTGCCGACGACGTCGCCGACAAAGGCGACGGGAAGCCCCTTGTCCTTGATCGCCGCGATCTGCTTCAAAGGGCCGATATCGCCGGGATTGTCGGGGGTCAGTCCATCGCGCTCCATTTTGTACATGGCGTTGGCGTGCAGGGGGATATCGGGGCGGGACCAGGCGTCCTGGGCCGGGGAGAGGTCATCGGTGTTGGTTTCACCGGTGACCTTGAAGACGGTGACCTTGATGCTTTCGGGAACCTTGTTGCGCTGGGTGAACCACTCGCCCGCGGCCCAGGATTCGAGCACGGCCTGGGCGTTGGCGTTGCCGGCCTTGGCTTTTTCGGCGACATCGTGAAAGGCGTCAAATACCAGTAGCGTGTGTTTGAGTTCGGCCGCGGCGAGGGCGCCCAGTTCGGTGTTGTCCAGAAGCTGGATGAGAGGCTCGATATTGTAGCCGCCGTGCATATTGCCCAGCAGTGTAACGGCCAGTTGCTTATCGATAATCGGGCAGGTGGTTTCGCCTTTGACGAGAGCGCTGAGGAACCCGGCTTTTACATAGGCTGCTTCATCGACACCGGGGGGGACGCGGTTGCTGATCAGGTCCAGGAGTGTTTCTTCTTCGCCGGCGGGTGGATTTTTCAGCAATTCGACCAACCCGGCCACCTGTTCGGCATTCAGGGGTTTGGGGGGAACGCCCAGAACTGCGCGTTCTTCCACATGTTTACGGTAAGCTTCAAGCACGGTTGATGTCCTCTAAGTCTAGGGGGCCCGTACCGTACGCGGCCGGGCTCCAGTGATTCTCTGTACAGCGGCAATTCTCTCTCTGTACTCAGTGCTCTCTTCGAGTGCGCGTCGAGTGGGTTTCTTTTCTGTATTGCTCTTGCGGATTCGACGGGGCGCGAAATTATACACGAATAAGGTGGGCTCTGTTAAGTTTAATGTAAAATCAACAACTTAGGGTGCAACTGGGGTAACTTCTCAATAACCCGGGGTATTTGTGCCTTCGATCCGGCGGCCATCCGGGGGTAGTTGGCCCAGACACGGTGGTTTAATTGGTGGCTTGAAAACAATGCGCTATCATGCGCAGCGATTGTCGGACTGCACATTAATGGATTTCACTATGTCTGACCACAATGGCCTACTGCGATTACTGTGATTTTTTATGTTTAAACCTGTACGCACACCCTGCGTGGGTGTCTGTTCAACCGGTATCGGCGATGAAGTTTGCCGCGGTTGTAAACGCTTCGCCCACGAGGTTATCGACTGGAACGCCTACACCCACAGTCAGCGGGTCCTTGTGGCCCAAAGGCTTGAATCCTTTTTGGTGCAGGTTGTACAGAGCAAAGTCGAAGTGGTGGACGCGAAGCTGCTGGGGGATCAGATTCGCCACCAGCAAATTCGTTTTAATCCGGATCAAAATCCCGATTGCTGGATTCACGACCTGCTGCGTGCCGGTGCCAGCCAGATCGACGATCCCGGCAGCTACGGGTTCACGCTCCTGCCGGCCTGGGCCATGGAACCGCTGACGTCGATCAGGGACGCCATTGATGCCGACTACTACACGCTTTCCTGCGCCTATTATGAGCGCTATATCGCCCCTGGCGAAACGCGACCCACGGGAGCGTGCTGGCGGCCCAGCGCGATGACAGCCGCTGAATGAACATTGACCTATTGCATTG